>CALBMD010000246.1 GCA_937896265.1 uncultured Pseudomonadota bacterium | reverse complement strand
GTATCCTCGGTCGGTCTTGTGTTCTGCAATTCACAATCAACCAGATACGCCGCTTATCTTCAACTCAAACACCAGATTCAGTTATAGCTCTGAAAAATAAGAGTAAATATCTTTGTCGGTATGCAATTTAAAGAACTCGCCACAGACTTCAATGGTGAGGACTTCCGCATCGGTGAGTTGAGGGGCAAAGCCACCGCGTCGTAAGGGTTGATGGGCTAACAAAAAAGGGTACAGATCATCTATGCAGCAGAAGATTGTGATGATAAAAGTATCACGTTCCATTGCGAGTCTCCGTCAGTTTGTTTGGTTTGCACTGACAGTCTAGCCGGTCTCTCGCAATGGAGCACTTGATTCAAAAAAGAGTCGCACATTGGGTATGTTATAAATAATACATCGCTATAGTTTATTCCAGTTTTTTTGATGAAATCAGTTTCAACTTATAGGGCAGACCATTGTCAACAATTTTTGCGTTGGCATCAATTCGCCATTCATTGGTCACAGCTTGTGGGCTATTTTCTATACAATTATTATAAAAATCAGTAAAATAATGGAAGCGCTGGTTAGTGGAGCCAACCCAATTACGCAGGCCTTCTGGTTTATCTTTTTCATACTCACCATCAACCAAGACATCGGTTGATGCCAGTAAACGCTCCGCACCGCTAAAGCGATCCTCAACAAGTTCTTCCAGAACATAGCCCGTAAAAATCATGACCGAAAGCTCGGCAGCTTTTACGCGTTCTGCCACCTCTGCTAGCCCTGTGGCTTGTAAAAATGGTTCTCCTCCTAGTAATGTAATGCCTTCAATATTATGCTTAGTTTTTGCGTCCAATATTCGCCCGATTAGCTCAGCTGGCGTGATGATTTGTGCGGGACGTATGGGCAGAAAATGAGGATTACAACAACCAGGACAACGCTTGAGGCATCCTTGTAGCCAAATTGCCGTCCTTCGTCCAGGTCCTTCGGCTTCTGTGATTTCTACGATACTTGCAAGATTAACCCAGGACATTTATTCTACCTCAAAATCAAAAGCTGCGGATTTATTCGCCTGTATAACACGAATATTTCGCCCTTTCAGCTCATCAACACTATCAACCTCATCGAATAGGAACTGTGCTAAAGGGTCAAAAATATACTTGACGAGCGCATTTAGTACAGCACGTCCACCGCTTTGACGATCTACTTTGTTTACGATGGCAGACAGAGCCTTTACTTCGTCATTAAATACCAAATCCCTTACCCCCCATTTCTCTGACAAGCGCGTCTTTAATGGCTGCAGTTTAGAACGAGCTATCTCAATTAAAAACTGATCGTCTGTCACGAAGTTGAACGGTATGATGTTTGCCTCACCAATCCGTCCCAAGATTTCTGGGCGCTTAAGCCCGGAAATAAAATGCTCCTTAACTGCCTCTTTAAACGCTTCTTCTACATTTTCATCAGTCGGCTTTACCTTACTGGCCCCAATATTTGAGGTAAATACGATAAAAGTATCAGAAAACATCACTGTCTCGCCCTTACCATCAGTCAGACGTCCGTCTTCTAGAATCTGCAAGAACTTATCCAATATCCGTGGATGTGCTTTCTCTATCTCATCAAAAAGTAATAATGAAAAGGGGCGTTTTTTCACCGCATTGGTTAATTGCCCTCCTTCCTCAAATCCAACATAACCTGGCGGTGCACCAACTAACCGTTGGTCGGCATGCTCGTGATTGAATTCAGACATATCAAAGCGTAGACAGGCTTCCTCGTCACCAAATAAAAATGCTGCAAGGGCTTTGGCGAGCTCAGTTTTGCCAACTCCCGTCGGACCCACAAAAAATAGCACTCCTTTGGGTGTTTTGGCGCGAGCCGAATGCTGTAAACCTGAAAGTCCCGTGTAGGCGCGTATAAGAATACGGTTGACTGCCTTGATGGCTTGATCCTGCCCCTTAACGCGAAACTGCAGTGTCTCTCTGGCAGTCCTTAGTTTTGCCCGATCAAGCATCTCCCAAGGTGAGTTTTTCTTCCCAAAACGGTAGAGGAAAATTAAGGCTTCAATCGTCAGGGGCTCTTCTTGCTGGCGGGACAAACGCGCAAGATTATAGATGTCACGCAGTGTTAAAGATTCACAGCCATCAGTCAAATCTGCAAGCCCACGACTCCCATTGTTAATGGGGGTTGCTAAGTGAAAGGTATGTTTCAGTGCTAAAATAGTCCGCTCGCGTTGTAGGCGGCTAGGTAAGGGCAAGCTAATTTCTGCAAACTGTGGATTACCTAAATATAAAGCTGGTGGTAGGTTAACCGCACCTGAGCACAAAAATATCAACAGGCTACGTGGACTGGCGATTTGTTCTGTAGTCATGGTGTTATTTGCATTGCGTAGACCATGGGCAATTTGCATCAGCCAACCACGCTCAATTTCTGATAGCGCGTTCACTTGTCCAAACAGATAATTTGACCAGTCAACCACAAAGGCCACTTTACTGTGCGGCAACAACATTGTTTTCTGAACCACTGCAAAAAAATCCGCAGGACTCATTAATGTTTGTCCAGTGGCAGGCTGCGCAGTAGACACGTTATCATCGTCGTCTATGTCATATGATGTGCCGACTTGCACCTGCGGCAATACCAACTGCGCCTGTAAATTCTGCCAATCTTGTGGTGTGACCCCCGATATCCCACCGACCCGATTATAAAATACGACATGAGTAAAGCCTTGTTGTTTTAATCCCTCAGCAATAATCTCTGGCACAGTTTTGATCTCGTTTGAGATCGAATAGGCTAAATCCATGGTATTGCCGCTCAGGATTATACCGCGGCGAATCCGGCTCTGGCGTAAGAAGCTGTCTAACCATTCGTCCATTTTTAAAATTCCTTATTTTTTACTCGCAGTTTGAGTAGGGATTGGCTTCATCTCGGTATCAACATCATCAGGATTACTCCAGAGCACACGCTCATCGGATAAATTCACGCCATAAATCTCAGAAAGTTTAGGCAACACTTGAGCCATGTCCTTCTGGCAAGTCTGTCCTTTGTAGTTGTCAAATTTGTAGCTCATTCGACCATCTAGCTCAATACTAAATAATGCCTGATTGCCAGCAGGTCTAGAGGCTTTGATGATAACTTCGTCCTTATCAGCCTCTTGAATGCGATAAGGATTCTGGACGACGAAACCTGCATCCTTTAATGATTTAAATACTGCTTTTACGACACTGCGTCGCACATCTTCGTCAGTAATTGCCGCATCTGTTTCTTGAGCAAGATGTGATAACTCAGTTGTGTCTACAACTAGATTCTGGGTAAATTTTTTCAGCCTTTCAGTTAACGACTCAACGCGTGCTCTTGGTAATTCCGTACTGTTTATTTCGGTGAGTAACTGGTTCGCAATCTCTTTGGCTGCCTCCTGATTACTATCGTGGTCGGCAATCTGACGCTTGGCTGCCGCTTTTTCCGTGGCGACCTGTCTAATCTTCGCGAGCTCACTTCTGATGTCGTCAGCCGTCGTATTTACTCCCTCCGCTAATAGTCGATCGCGAGCGGCAGCTAAATCTTTCAGTGCCAAATTACGAACCAACCTATCTTCCCAAGAGTCAAGCTCTGTTTGCCAAGCGCCAACCAACTCAGCACGCACAATGTTTTTATGCTCTGCTTCTAGGCGTAATTTTTCCTGATATGCTGCGCGCTCGGCTGCCTGCGCCTCTTGTTCCAATTGTCTTGCCAAACGAGGCAATGCATGCATACGCCCTGAAATATTGAGACTGATGTCTCTGGCTGCAAATGGGTCGCTGGTAAGCTGACGTTGCATCCTGCCGACTTGCTGCTGCAAGTCGGAAAACTCAGTTTGCACTAAACTACATAGACCCTGACTCTGAATGTCAGCTAAGATATTCTGGTAGCGCAGCACGTACTGCTCCGTCGTCTCCGTGACACGTTTTTTGGCAATCTCTTGCTGCCTAGCAAGCTGATATTTCCGCTCGTGGTATGCGCTCATTTATTTCCTGCCTCCCTTATGTGAGTATCCAAGATACTCGTTAGCACTCTGGGTTCGAACATTTTCAGACCTAGCGCGATTTTGCAGATTGACATCATTGGTGATCAAAAATGCCTGATTGCGCCTGTGAAACAGTGCGACTGATAAAATGCGATCATCATTAACTGGCTTGGCTGCTGATAGCGTGATTAGCGACAGTTTTTCTTCTTCATAATGCTGATGCTGTATTTTTTGCAAGGCATTGTTCGCGTCACGTGCCTTTTTCGCAGTATCAGGAGATTCACTGTTTTTTAAACCATCCAACTCTTTTAACACTATTTTTGGAATAACTACAAAATGATTAGGTTTTATACCGCTCAAAATCTCTGGACGACTCATCAGGCTGTTGGTGTCTAAAACAACCACCTGTTTACCATCCGATCGTTTAGGTGCTAGATTCTGCTGTACAACAATTTCCCAGTTGAGTATCTGATTATTCATGGTTTGAACAGAAGCTGGAAAAGCCTCGTAAAGGGGCTTGATGGTGTAAAGGTCAGACCACATATGTTTCCAACTGCTCACTGCATCAAAGGACTTGGCATTAATATTTCCAGCTTTGATTTGTTGCTGTTCGGCCAACGCAAGTGATGGGACACCAATACGGGCAAGAATCTCATCCCGAGTTTTCAGCAATCTTGCAAATTCGCCCGAGAATACATGTGGATCATACGTCTGCTTAGTACTAATCGCCTCCGTCAATAGTGCTGTAATCGCCCCTCTGGTCAGCTGAGCCTCCTCTAGAAATACCTGAGGAAACATGGTGCGGAATAGTTTTATTTCTTCTAGATTTTGCAAAGGACGCACTTTGCCTAGGAGAAGAGATACATCTGCCTTTGGAAGGATACTCTTAAGTTGCAGCCAGAACTCATAAGTATCTTGCATACTCATGGCAGGTAATCTTCTCAACGCCTCTTTCTGGCCCTCAAACAAAGCAACAAACGCCACAGCATATGAATCATGGTGTTGGTGGATGGCATGCTGAATCAGCGGCCAGAACTCACGATCTTTCATTCTCAGTGTCAAGGTAACCGTTCGCGGTTGTCCTGCAAAGAAGATAGTGATCTGACCGCGATGAACAACCGTAGCATTAAGTTGATGATCAAGTTCAAGTGCAACAAAGCTCTGACCTAAGCAATCCAAATCGGGAACAGCCAGTACTTTATCCACAGAAGTATTCGTGTTTGATAACTCACTCAATAATATTGTTGGCTGGTCAATCTCTTTTGGTAGCGTTCTAACAACTCTCAGCAAAGTCGGTTTGTTCTCTAGACTTGTTTTTGCAAGTGCAATTTCTATCACATCTCGCCAGTCTGTGACTGGGATAAGTGGGGCATCAACACCAGCAAAAACTTTAGATAAGAATGCCTGCCAAACGACTTCTTGATCAGTATGATCAAGCCAATTTTGTAATAAAGGGTTGGCTGCAGAAATTAATAGACTCTTGTTTGCATCGAGACTTAAATCTGCAGACTCCTCAACACTGTATATATTACTAATTTCTGAACGAATACTTTCCCTATCCACACGCGTGTTGGCTGTTTTCCATGCAAAATCCCTACGGCTGCCACGGTCGATTTGCTCATCAGCAAGAGTATTCAGGTGCTGAGTCTGAGGTAAAAAAAGTTCCGCAGGCAGCAAAAACACACCATTTTTAGAATACTTGGTGGCGGGTCGCTTTTTTGTTAGCTGATCAGACAGCGCTTCGAGAAAAAAAATCTCGGTTGCCTTCTTGTTTTCGCTGGGGAGTTGGTTATTTTGTAAAAAAACTTGTCCTTCTTGAGTCAGCAAAAAATCCGACAACCGCGTCTTTAAATCCATCTGTCCTGTGGTCGATGTTAGTGCTTTAAAGCGGTGAAGATAATTAAGTGCCTGCTCAATAAAAATGGGATCTACTTTAGTTTTACAAACAATATCTTCAAGTGTAAAACTGCCCATTGGTTTTTGATGCATACCAATCAATAGCAGCAGCATTTTTTCAAAAACGGTCGGCTGGCGAATAGTTTGATATGTAATACTCGCTTTCACTTCAAATACTGGCAAACTTAAGTTGATTTGGGTGATTTTCATTTACTTGCTCCAATTCGTATTTCACTAGCTGGGAAAATTCGTGCAGCACGATCAAGCTCGCTAAAAATATCGCGATAGACCAAACGTTTTTCTGTACCCTGGGTATCCATTTTGGGTAGGTTGACCTCTCGTAGCTCCAACATGTTACGGGCACCAAATACGATCAACAAATTTTGTGCTCGTGACATTGCCACATTGATGAATTCAAAGCGTGCAACGTTAGCACGTGCAGAGCGACGCTTTTCTTTGGGCTGCCCGTCATTACGCACTAGACTGATCAATACGATTGGTTTTTCCTTACCCTGATAGCGAATGACGGTATTGATTTCAACATCAATTGCATCGAAACCGTTCGGCACTCTTTTTTTAACTTCTTTGCGTATTACACCGCATTGTGAAGCATAAAAAGATACAACACCTATTTTTTGTTTATTTTGCTTATTAAAGCCCTGTTTACGCATTTGTGCGTTGATTTCCATCAGGGTATGGGTAATTAGCTGTGCCTCAATAGGATTTGTACTATACTCTCCCTCACAAAAGGGCCTACCTTGCTGATCATAGGACGTGTCTATCCACAGCATATGATGATGTGGTGCTAACAAAGTATTATTTTTGCCAATCAAATTCAGATGATGCTCTCGTACTTTCTCTGGATTACCACATGCCAACTGGCCCTCATAAAAATTATTGACTACACGCATGATGTCTGGATGCATACGAAACTGTTCAGTCAGACGCTCTCGAATGGCGTCGGGAGCCGACTCAAACAGCTCTTTGAACAGCGATGCTGTGACCATTTTTTCGAAGCGCTGGGTATTCTCGCGTGTCAGGCTAGTTCGACTAGACTCCTCTTTATTTTCTTCTGATTGCTCCGCCATATCAGCAAACGTTTGTGCATCTTGGCTTTCTTGAAAAATGGGGGGTAATTGGCGATGGTCACCAACCAGAACAGCACGCCTCGCTCGCATCAAGGGCAGCAACATTTCTATCGGTGTTGCCTTGGATACCTCGTCAATAATCGCCACGTCAAAGCTGTCAACACCTGCACTCTGCAAGGTTTGATCACTCTCATTACATGAAATGGCGTAAAGGTTACAGCTTTCACTAAAGGTTTTATCAAGTGCTTCCCAGTCCATTTCTGCATCAGATTTTGCTAGAGTAGTTTCCCAATCTGCAAGAAATGCCTGCCAAGGTGCTTCTTCCATTTGCAGATGTTGAAAATGCTCCTTGCAATCGTATAAGTACGCTCGGGTCGCGACTACTTGTGCTGCAAAATCTGCATCTCTGGGAAAATTCATCTGAACAAGCAAGTTAGTGGCTTTGTCCTGTAGCTCTTTCATCCTCTCATACTCGTCCATTTGCCGAGACTGCAAATGGGCTATGTCAGACTCACACGTCTTAAGCGCTTTATCGCTTGGTTCTATAGGGATTTCTGCCATTATTTTAGCTTCAACATATACAGCAACCTTTTGTTTTTCTTCTATTATTTTTGATTCCAGAAGACTAATAAATGCAAGCCTTGCAGCTAAGAGATCAGCTACCGCGCACGTGTCAGATATTTTAGTAAACAACTCGCTATCTGCAAAAACCTCATATGTTGAAAGCTCTAATCCACCCGCTTTCTTTTCCAAAGCACGGATTTCACCACGAACTGTACGCCATTGCTCCATGGCGCTGTCATCTGTTTCCATGACATCTTCTAGTTGGCTCTGTTTAATCTTTAAAGCCTCAATCTCGGCCTCAATGCTGCTATCTCGAAGAATTTTTGTTCCCAGAGCCTTGAGTCTCGCCAAATCTCTTTCCATTTGCTGTCTTTTACCCTGCAGCCTAGCCCATACATCCAATAAAGACTGCAAAATCAGCATACGGCTTGTCGTATCGGAGATAAAAGTCTCGCGGCTGAACGCTAACTTCACCTGTATCTGTGCTAGATCAAGTAGTCGATAAGCTAGGTTATCTGCCTCAACCGGCAACGGGAGTGCCAGAGGTGCCACCTCTTGATGTTGTAAAAACCCCAAAAACTGCCTCAACAGCTGGCACCTATAATTTTGATCTGTATATCTCTCTAATTCGACACTATATTGCTGACGTTTGGTATGCAGCAACTCTTTATGCTGCTGTATGTTCTGGCTCAAATCATTATGAGTCTTGGTGACCTTTTGGAGATCGGCTTCAACAAATTCTGCTTGCTCAAGCCATTGCTGTTGCTGCTTTAATGTTTTGAGCTGCTGTTGGTATGGTGATATCTCCTTGTCATACACGTAACTGCGTAGGGAGTCGTAATAACGCGCTAAAGACTGACTTCCTGAGAACTGCTTTCCTTCATCTGTAATTTTTTTCTGATCACGCGCCAAGCGAACTGCACGAAGTTCTGGATGATTTCTAATTTTTGATAAAGCGTTATCAATCGCATCATGGGACTGGCTTGCCAACAAAACAGTTTGTCCCTGACTTACTAGCTGCAAAATCGCCTCAGCAATCACTGTTGTTTTACCCGTGCCAGGAGGACCTTGTATCAGGCACAAGTCTGGAGCAGCTAGCATCTTCTGTACTGCACGTTTCTGAGCGTCGTTCAGGTCATTATTAAACCAATCATCAATTCTGGGAAGTGTATCTGGCACGCCCGCTTTTTTTATGTCGAACAGATAGCTTGATAGATAGGGGGAGAAGCAATTTTCATTTTGACGCAAATTGTTGATTGCGCGCTCATGTCGATTGATCAGCGCCAAGTCACCAACCGATGGAAAAGATAAGAAGCCACTCTTGGGAATTTCATTTCTGAGCTGCTGGAGCAGCTCTTTACGCTTTTCATCGTCATTTACATCGAGCGCATCCAGTTGATTTTTAAAATCCTCCAACCAATCTACGACCACCAAAGCAAATGCAGGCTTACTATGGTGCGATTCTTTCAGATCCGCTTCGAAAGGCTTTATTATTTCTATATGTTTTTGTGGATCAATAGGCTCGATTTTTCCTTTGATCTGCGCTAGTCCAAAACCACTGGGCTGTTTATTCTTTTTATTGTTGTCCTTATCGTCGGGCAGCTTAAAACGCCACTTGTCTGTTGAGACACTAAGCTCAAAGGCCTGCAGATCTCGGCGACCAAAAATTTTGATCGTTTGCTGAATATCTTGCAAACTGGCTGCAACCACTAAAAATCCAAGCTGCCACTCTTTATTTATCTCAAAAGCTAAGTAACGCAAGCCGCAAGTTTTTTCAGTCACTAGCTTACGCTTGAACTCTAGAAATTCTTTCCAGCTTTCCAGACGTCTGCCTGCCTCTACAGAAATCGGTGGTAGTGATTGGGCTAACGTTGGGGTTAATGCGTTCTGTATACCTCGTGGAGGGTAATGACCTTCCGCTAGTTTTGATGCTGTAACCTCCAACTCCTTTTCAAAACTGGTAGCTGCATCGTCATTATGTGTGACAAAAACGTATTCTGG
>CALBMD010000245.1 GCA_937896265.1 uncultured Pseudomonadota bacterium | reverse complement strand
ATAAATACAAGTACCCCATTTTTTAAAAGACATTAGGGTGATATCATTTTTATGGTTTCAAATATCCTGACCCTAGGTCAGTAATCACTCTAAATCCCCCGAAGTAAAACCTTCGGCTCAACTTCGTTAGGAAAATTGTCATTTATAAATTCCGATATAGCTTCCTAAAATGAAGAACCTGGCTGTTTCAAAAAGTCTATCTCTTCTTGGGTAGATTTCCGACCTAAGATCTCGTTTCGATGAGGGTAACGTCCAAAGCGCTCAATAATATCCTGATGTTTTTTTTCGAATCCCAGATTTGCGGGTGCTTTCTGAAACAAGATGATAGCCTGGCGATGGATCTCCTTTGACTCACTATGCATGAAAGGCATATAAAAGAAGCTACGCATGGCAGTATCAACTTCTTTATCTTGACCTTTTTCAATAGCCACCTGACTTAAGGCCAAAGCCATTGGATCTTGAGCAAAGGCTTCTGGTCTACCACGAAACATATTTCGTGAAAATTGATCGAGAATGATAATTTCTGAGAGGGCTCCAAGGGAAACCTTCCTCCAGTGACTTAACTCACATTTTTTTGCAGCTTCGTGCCAATCACCAAAACGCTTACTAATTTTGGCATCAAATGATAAATCTTTTTTCCACCAGAAAGATTGATCTATTTCATGAAACCAAAAATCAATAACTTTGTTGTAGTTATTTTCCATCAAAATACTCTCTTCAATCTCGGTTGGGTATATTTGGGGGTCCTAGCTGTTCACCTGCTCCAACCACTACAGGACCTCCTGGCTCATTCTATCGTCATCTCTTTCGGCTCCGTTGTCCAGGGGTTAATAAGCTTGCTGATGGCAAACCTCACTCGCAGCACCAGTCCTTAAGGCGTGTGCCGCTGCTGATATCTATGCTCTGGGTATGACGTCAGAGGAGCTATTTGCTTTTGTTGTCAGCAACAAAGAATGCTTGACTATGACCAGGTGATCCTAGAGGCCGGTAGGGGTGTCGTGCGCCTGAGTTTTAAAGGGGTAGGTATTGTTCTTAATAAGACCTAACTACCCTTATTAAGATGGCTTTTTACCTTGGCTTTGCTGTTCAAGATACTTAGATTTTTTATGGAAAGTGGTGTATAATCTCAAGAATTTACCGTGCAATAGGCCCATATTTAGTGGAAAAATGGAAGGTGGAGAGATGTTGAGTGTAAGTAAGCTATGTTTACTTTTTTTGTTATTTGTTCTTCTTGGAGCCAATCCTGTTGGTGCTCGCAGTCCAGGGAATACCAATCAAGTAAAGAACATTCGTGAGACAATCTTTGAATTCAGAGGCAATGAAGTTAATAAGATTAGCTTAGAAATACATGCCGGCAATGT
>CALBMD010000244.1 GCA_937896265.1 uncultured Pseudomonadota bacterium | reverse complement strand
CGCGGAATACAAAAAACCTTTGTTTTGTGACGACTATTAGACTAGTTCTAACATAGCTGCGTAGTAAATCCCATCTCTAAAATGCAAATTTCTCAAAAATTTCCCTTTAAATTGTTGATTTTAGATTTTATTATCCTCCCATAATTTATGGCTGATCCATTTATCCCCTGAAAAATTAAGAGAACCAGTTGCCCATTACATCTCGTACCTTTGATCAATTTTTTAATGACCCATCTTCTATTACTAGTCAAATGTGCTTGAAGATGAAGGCTGATCCTCAACGCTTTCTCGATTGGCGATGGCAGATGAAACACCAGTTACGTGATGCAAAAGATTACGAGGGTGTGCTTGATATAACACGTGACGAACAGCTAGGCCTGGAAAATTTAGGGTCCATTTTTAAATCTGGAATAACACCTTATTATGCTGCCTTAGTAGAACGTTTTGGCTCGATCATTCGGTTGCAAGCTGTGCCAGATATTCGAGAAATGACTAACGAACGGGGGGAAAAAGACCCTCTGCGAGAGAAAGATCACTCGCACGTTCCTGAGGTTGTGCATGCTTATCCTGATCGCGTGGCTTTTTGTGTAGCGATGCTGTGTCCTGTTTATTGCCGTTACTGCTATCGTAAACGCCGTGATGATGAAGAAGGATTGCACTATAACCGCAGTATCATTGCACGGGGTATTGAATACATAGCAAAGACAAAATCTATTCGAGATGTTCTTATAACCGGTGGTGATCCTTTTATTGCTAGTGATGAATCCATAGAGCATGTGTTAAGTGAGATTGCAAAGATTGAGCATGTGGAAATTGTGCGTTTTGGCACAAGAACCCCGGTGACTCTCCCTTATCGTATTACCCCTGAACTTTGCGCGATGTTGGCTAAGTATCATCCGGTGTGGCTTAACACTCATTTTAACTGTGCTGAGGAGATTACACCTGAAGCAAGTTTAGCCCTGCGCAATTTAGTAGATGCTGGAATACCAGTAGGCAATCAGGCTGTGTTGTTGAAAGGTGTAAATGATACTTCAGAGCGTATGGCTGCTTTATGTCGAAAGCTTGTTGCTAATAGAGTCCGTCCTTACTATGTCTTTCAACCTCATCGAGTTGTCGGTGCCGATCATTTTCATGTTCCAGTTTCACAGGGAATGGCTATTATGCGTTCTTTGCGTGGCACATTAACTGGTTTTGCTATTCCACAGTATGTACTTGATACTCCAGGTGGTAAAATTCCTTTAACTCACAATCATATCTTAGGCAATGAGGGCAATGATTTGATTTTAGAGAATTTACGTGGTGAGCTTTGGCGAGAACCACAAGCGATGGCTTTGCATTGAGTTGTGCTATTCTGAAGAGAACCAAGATTGTTAAGGAGATCATGATGGCTCGTTTGTGTGGCGTAATACTGTTTATGTTTTTTATGAGTGTTAATGTTTATGCTGTGGTAGCAAAAATTTTGGATGTAAAAGGTGATGTGCGCTTTGCTGGTAAGCCAGTAAGTGGTGCTCAAGATCTGACAGAAAGCGGCAAATTAGAGACCGGTACAGATGGCTCTGTTCGTGTTTTCTTTCCACAGAAAAAGGCTTTTGCGAAACTTAATCCGGGCTCCTTGCTTGCAATTACTGTTGAGAACAATAAAGAAGATATCAATTTATTAGCAGGTGTTTCCCGGTGGATTGTTGAGAAAGCAGTCAAATCCCAGAAAGAAGTTAGTCTTGAATTCAGAACAGCCACCGCTATCATGGGTGTGCGTGGCACAGATTTTTTTGTTAGCTATAATCCTCTTCTCGCTGAAAGTGAGATTATTTGTTTTGATGGTGTCGTCAATTTTAAGTCTGCCGCTAATCCCAGAGATAACAAAAATATTACAAGGGGTCAGTGGGGTGGTATTGGCGGCCGGTTTGGTGAACAAATTGGACGCATCTTAGATCTGCCAGCTCATGTTCTTGAAGCTTTTAAAAACCAAATTTCTATAGATACAACAATACCAGAGGCAACAACACCTGAGGCAACAACACCAGCACCATGATAGCAACGAAGCCTCTCATCATATCTGCAGTGCGTTTTGAAGCGGAAGCCACCTTAGCTAGCCTTGATCCCAAGATGTATGATTATGTGGAGCTAGGCATTGGTCCTGTTCACGCTCTGGTAGGTGCTTTAAAACTGCGTGAGCAGGCGACAGGGAGGCAAGTTCTTTACATAGGGAGTGCAGGAACATTTGGTGAATTTAAAGAGCCCTATTTAACACAGGTGAAGCGAGTTTGGTGGCTACCCACTGCTGAGCGTATGGGCATGGCTAAGTATATGCCAAACCTTTATCCTCCTTTAGAGATGACAAAAAGAACTGACCTAGGTTTACCCGATTGTGAGGTCTTTACTTCCACTTCTGTCTCCCTATCAGCTTTAACCAGTGTGATAGATTCAAGATTGCCGGCTTTAGAAGAATCCGTTGAGAATATGGAAGCTTACTGCGTTGTTGCTCAGCTTTTACCTGTGGTAAGCCAGCTTGATATTTTGCTTGGGATTTCTAATCAAGTTGGATCAAAAGGTAGTGAGCAATGGCAAACAAACTTTAGAAAAGTTGCAGAACTTTCTGCTCACTTCATAGCAAGGAGAAGCTTTGGGCAGGAAACTTCGCAGAGAGTCCCTTCTGAGAACTCATAATTAAGACAAAAGCGATGCGATAATGAAAGCCATCTCTAGGCTTTGTCGGTAGTTAAGTCGGGGATCGCAGTATGATTCATAATTGCGAGACAGATCCTCTATCTTTAATTCCTCTGAACCACCGATGCATTCGGTAACATCCTCGCCAGTTATTTCAAAGTGCACGCCACCTAAAATAGTTTTCTTATCCTGATGAATTCTAAATGCAATTTTGAGCTCGTCAAGGACGTCGTTAAAATCACGGGTTTTGATACCTTCTGCTGTCATAATAGCATTACCGTGCATAGGATCAGAAAACCAACAAACGTGCAAACCCCTTGCTTGCACTCTATCGATGAGAGGAGGTAGTAAGTCTGATATGGCATTTTTGCCAAACCTGGGGATGAGTATAATTTTGCCCTCTTCGTTAGCAGGGTTCAGTGTGGCTATGACTTGGCAAATATCATCAGGTTCCATCGAAGGGCCAACTTTGATGCCAATAGGATTTTCAAGGCCTCGGCAGTATTCTACATGCGAACCAGTCAATAAGCGGGTGCGATCGCCAATCCAGATCAAGTGAGCGCTCAGATTGTAGAACCCTCGCTGAGCAGGAGCAAAACGAGTGAACGCTTCCTCTAGTCCTAAAATTAAACCTTCATGTGAAGTATAAATAGGGACAGATGTTTTAGAGCGGCCTTTGGCTACTAGATGGGAGTCAAAAGGGCGTAGCACGCGCATTGCCTGTTTTACTTGACTGACAATCGATTGGTATTCTGTGATGTATTTTGAATGGGTAATGAAATCAAGATTCCATTGATCTAGTGATTGGATATTAGTAAAGCCAGAGGCGCTAAAGGCTCGGATATAATTTAGCGTTAAAGAAGCTAGGTGGTAGCCAACAATAAGGCGTTTAGGGTCCGGTATGCGTGAGTCAACATTGGTGTGAATAGCGTTAACATTATCGCCACGAAAGACGGGCAGGTGAATGCCATCTACAAGCTCCCAGTTTTGAGAGCGGGGTTTACCGTATTGCCCAGCAATGCGACCAATACGTGTAATAGGTTTGCCTGAGCCAAAAGATAGGACAGCAGCCATCTGCAAAAGAATTTTTACTTTACTTGAGATCATTGATTCGGTGCAGTCAGCAAATTTCTCAGCGCAATCACCCCCTTGTAGGATAAAGCGCTGGCCGCGAGCAGCCTGAGCAATTTCTTTCTTTAAGGCTCTGATTTCTTGCACAAAAACTAAAGGCGGCAGCCGCCGGATCTCAGCCAGGGCAGCTTCCAACTCAAGATTGTCTCGGTAGACAGGTTGCTGCAATGCCTCGTAGCTGCGCCAGGATGTCGGTTGCCAGGTATCAGAATGCTTCACAAACGCCTCTTTGAAATGGACGATCTAGGATAAAGGAGGGTTGAAAGGAAAGCAAGGAGGGGTCTGGGGAAACAAGCTTCGCACGCAGATGGTTCCCCAGAAAAGACTCTTGGAAGAAACAAGCCGTGCAGTTTTCTCCTAAACCACTTTAGTTTCCCTGTAATTTTAAGACAAAACGTCGGTTGCGAAGACCAAGCTTGGCTTTGAACACAGGCTTATTTTCGACGAGTATATTGATAGGGTCGCTTTTGTGGGTATCAAGCATCAATACTTGTCCTACCTGTAAGTTGCAAATTTCACGCAAAGATAGACTTTTTTCACCAAGAATAACGCGAAGTTCAATTTGAGCTGTCTGTAGCTCGCGCAAGATAGCCCTTCCTTCTCGTGTAGATCCATGAGAATTTGTCTCTCGTTTTTGCCCGGCTAGCGACTTGGCTAAACGCGGTTCGCAAGCTAGATAAAGATGGTAGGTTTCACCTGGGGCTTCAATATGGCTGCAAGAGATAGCAAGAAGCTTGAGTTTGTCTAGATTTGGTGTTTGACTATGGGTCCATACGAGCTGGGTCCATGGTGTTTTTGTGTAGCTATGTATAGTGGCAGCAGCTACATCAAGAAGGCGTGAGAATTCTTTACGACCGAGTTCATCGCCGAGCGCACCTTGGGGCTGGGGCTGTTTACCAGCAGCAAATTTGCCCCCCAGTTTTTTGGCGATAATAGCTTGCAGTAGGCCAGACTCTGGCGCTATGAATAATCGGTTGCGGGTTTTCGGGTCGGTTAGTTCTCCCCAAAGGAGATGTTGAGGCAGCGCTTTAGCAGAGATTTCTTGTGTCGGTGCGGTGATAGTAACCCCATAGCTTTGCCCGATTTTGAGACCAAGGCTGTTGCCAAAGGCCAAAAGCTTAGCTTCCAGGTCTAAGTTAGTTGCTTGATTAGTAAATTCATAGGGGATGAAGTTTTTATTGCCCATAAGGGCTTATCGGCAGGTTATGGCTTAGTGTTGATCATCAAGAAGGATATTATTGGCTTTATCCTGAAGAGGCAGGTCGTCCAATTTGTATGTTTTTGCTGTTGACACTTGTACTGGTATCTCTTCTTCCTCAATATCCCAATTAATAGGTTCCATATGCAGCTCTGGGGTCACTGATCTACTTGGTTGGTCCTCAAAGGCCGGATATCTTCTCGGAATCTCAGGAAACCCTTCCATAAAATTACTTGGTTCTATGCCATAGTAGTTGGAAAATTCTGCAATTGCGTCTTCCAGTTCCTTGAGAGTAGATCGGTCTTCCGGTTCTTTGCAGGTTAACTCTGCAAAGAGGTGTTTTAGCTCTTCTCTTATTTCTGTATTTGATTTGAAATATTCTGATTCGAAGTCGACTAACCAAGAAATCGAAGTACCTATCGTATATATATCTAGCTTGGCGCCATCAATCTTTGTGCCTTTTGATGCATCTCTTATTGCTTCTGGTGCACAAAAGTCGATGGTTCCATATGCATTTCCATCAATCAAAAATCTCTGCTTCTTGTCTACTTGATCTTCTTCTATAGCCTGAGCAGCACCAAAGTCGATTAATACAATTTTTATTTCATCTCCATCATCTCGTCTATAAATTTCAAAAAGAATGTTGAGTGGTTTGATATCTAAATGAACCACTGGCTTGC
>CALBMD010000243.1 GCA_937896265.1 uncultured Pseudomonadota bacterium | reverse complement strand
AGCTGTTTGGTTTATATTTTCTAAGATTATCTCCAAGAAAATCTACTATGGAAAATCCGACCCCAATAAAAGATGTAATGATTGCAAAAAAGCAGAAAGCATAAATAAGCCAGTGCCAGGTTTCTAGATTGCCATCAGGGGACTTCATCATTTCAACAATTGGTACACCGTGCGCGTTAGCAGCCCCAACGATTTGCTCATGAGCTACGTTGCCTAAAACAATCCATTGCCAAATGGTGTAGAAAACAAATGGTAGGAAAGAACCGATAAAAATAACAAGTCTGGTGCTTTTGATATGAAAGCCAAGATACTTTGAGACTGTTGGCACAACATTATGATAGCCAAAGGCACCAAGCATAATAGGTGCTGCAGTTAGAATATGAGACCAATTACTGTAGCTTAGTTTTTCGGCGTCAACACCTGCAAAGCCGCCACGGATAAGAGCAATAAAGCTAAGAACAAGACCTACGGTTAAAGTCAGATTTACTTTATCAATGATAGCAGTCCGCAAGCTTAATAAAAAAGTGCTTATAAAACAAACGGCAAGGATAGATTGCCAAAGTGATAGATTAAATCCAAATAAATGGACTAGGTCATGAAAGTAAGGGCTTAAACCAGAAAAGTAGGCGATCATGAGACAATAATAGAAAAACAAAAAGAGAAGAGTGATAAGAATTTTCCCTGGATACCCTAAAAATCTTTCTGCGATAGAATGAAAATGACAGACTTCAGAATCCTTTTCCCAAAGACAAGCTTCAACAAGTAAAAGGCCGGTACACGACATCAAAAGCCAACAAGCGAAGCTTGTTAACAGTGAAGGGTAAAAACCTGCGTAGGTAGTAAGCGAAGGAATAGCAAGCATACCAGCACCAATAGCAGTATCACTGACCATAGCGGTGGCACCCACTAGCTGACTTAAAGAAGGTTCTTGAGCCACGAAGTCCCCTGTTTATTTTGATGATCTTGAAGCTCGCAACCGTATCACGATGACATAGCTTGGTAAAGGGCAATTTCAAGCATAATACAGACCACTTTTAAGCGTTTTAGGAGGTGGTATAATTATTTGTGCTTAAACTTAAAATTAAGAGAAAAAAATGCGCATTGCTTTTGTCTTCTTTCTTTTATTAGTGAGCTGCCGTACCCGCACATCAAGCTCTGTGGAGCGAGGCAGCCAAAAGATGCTTCTAGACAACACGGCCCAGGTCTCCGACGACTCCACAAAAAAAGAGGCGCAGGGCAAAGAAGAGAGCAAGGTGAAAAATCAAGAGGCGGGGGCAAGTGGCACAAAAAACAACCTGTTTTTGCCTGCGGATATGCCAATGCCTTCTTCTAAGGATGGTTGTAAAAAGTACATTGAGCTTAGCTGGACCAATGGCTCGTGTAAACGTAGAGGTTTCAAAGATTTATGCATGGAAAGTGATAGCCAAATTAGCAAGACGATAGTTAAGATTCGAAATTTTTTGAGGAATTATGACAATTGTGACCGGTTAACGGAGGTGCTCAAACAAACGACAACTATTGCTTTAAAGGGGCAGGGTATAACTCGCCTAGATCCTTTATATGAATTTAGGGGAACGATCCAAAGCTTAGATGTAAGCGACAATAATATATCAGATATAAGCCCCATAGCAGGCGATTTAGAACGCCCCTCAACTATGCTAATGTTAAATATTAGCAACAACAATCTGGCTAGTATTTTAAGCCTGCGCAATATGAAAAATCTTCGATTTCTTGATATTTCAAGAAATCCGATAAAAAGCTTGTATAGCATTAAATTCTTGCAATTCTTGGAAAGATTCTATGCAGATCATACGACTAAAAATGAAATCCAGTTTGACTCTGTGCCCAATGAAAACGGTCAATTAACAAATAGACAATTGACGGAATTATCTCTGAGAGATAACGAGCTTACAGATCAGATTGTTGCACAGTTTCCTCTCTTTAATAAGCTTGCTATCTTAGATCTAACAAAGAATAGTCTCACAACAACAACTTACTTCTTGCCTATGAGCAGTATTGAGCAATTAAAGTTGGGGTCAAATCATCTTGTTGAAGTGACTGGTCTAGCAAAGTACCCTACTTTAGAAGTGCTAGATCTAAGCAATAACCCTAGCATTTTAGGCCTTGATGGCATTTTAGGCCTTACTGCACTCACAAGCTTGGATCTCTCAGGCATTATAGTTCAAGATCTTAGTCTTTTAGAAGATCTCGTGCGCTTAAACCAATTGCAAGCCAATGGATCGCAAGTTGCTCGTTTAGGAAGTCTGGAAAAGCTAACAATGATGAGACGGTTTTCTATAGAGGGTTGTCATATTCAACAACCAGGTGATCTTGAGCTTTTGAAAAGTTGGCAAGAGCTGCAAGCTATTAGTGTTAAAGGCTGCATTCTTCCCGATGCTTTTTCTCAAGTAGCAATTTTACTACAAGGCCGCGGTGTTTTTGTTAAAAAATAACAACCCTTATTCAGGCTTATATAAAAAGACACCCTCTGCAAAAGCCCCGCGTTCTTTGTTCTTCTTAATCCGTGCTTTCTTAAGATCAGCCGAGCTAAATCCCAGCTCTCTTGCTAGAGCATGTAAAACCTCCATGCAATCTGCAATTTCCTCTAAGCATGGAGATGCTTTTACCTCTTCTGCTTCTTCTAGCACCTTGAGCAACATCGCATCTTTTAACTCACTGCCTCTAAGAGTCTCTATAACAGGTGTTGCTCCTTCGTTGGCAAGGATTACACTAGGTACTTTATCTCGAACTAGTTTACCTTTGCGTTCGGTTTTTATGCC
>CALBMD010000242.1 GCA_937896265.1 uncultured Pseudomonadota bacterium | reverse complement strand
CTTAAGCTTAAAAAGATCTTGCTATTGTTTGGCTTTTTCTTCTTCAACTCGTTGCTTTTTTTCAAAAACTCTATTTGCCATTTCGCTAATTCGATTTTTCCGTTGTGCTGCAATCTGTCGCATCTTTTGTGCATTTGGTGAGTTAGTTTTTAGCATGCGTAGGACTAGAATATCACGATAGCCTTCCTTAGAACCATCAGGTGAACCTGATTTACCGTGGACAACTGCTGAACGCTCTTGGTTGATAAAGTAACCAGCGCCTGCTTGAGAGGGTATTCGCATATTGACTACAGCATTATCTGTCATCGGTATCGTATTATTTTCACTGTCTTGTAAATGTTTAAGGGGATAGCCAAGTGTCAATTCTTCTGGTGAATTGAAAGCATGTTGATTAAGGACCACAAATACTAAATGAGAGCAAGGGCAGCCTTGAAAATGATCGAAATGGTGTAAAAGCGAATAACCAAAATATTGCTTTTCGCTTGCAGGGTTTGCAACAAGGTAAGCCCAAATCTTGAAATCCATTGGACCTTCTACTGCTTGTATAATTTTTAAGAAGTAGTTAATCACTACCTGAATATCAGGAGTTGGAGTGTCAATACTATTGAAGTTTTTATGAAATTTTCCATTTGGAGAATAAAGTGATACTTCTACTTTGTTGAGACCAAACGGACTAGATCTAAAAAAAACATTCATCCTGCTCGCTTGATTATGTGCGTCATTTTTCAAAAAATTTGGGTTCAGTTGCCAACCTGTATCACTGATGTTAGCTAGCGTATTCCTTGTATAGCTCGCAATCTTAGCAATCGATGAGCGAACATACTCAGGCCAGGCATCCAAACTTTGCCAAGAGGCAAAGCCTTGCTCTCGAAGCTGGCGGGCACGTTCATCCTGCTCTGCTATATTCACCCCGCTCTCCTTCATGGATTTCTCAGCTATATCTATAAGCCCATCGTTAATACCTAGCTCTTTGCTAATTTTCCTGAGCTGACTAAAAGGATTGCTTGTCTCATAAAGAGTTTCTAGTTTTTGCTTTATTTGGACAGGGTCTAATCCATTGTAAAAATCTGCATCAAATGGGTAGGAATCACTCGATAAGCGATACACAGCGTCCCCAAGAACTTGAAGTTTTGCTACTAAATTATTCTGATTGCTCTCCATCTCATTTTGAGGGAAGTTAATAATCTCATCAATCTTAGATGAAAAATTTGATCTGATAATCTGTGCAAGATCTTCTGCATTCTCGGTAGCAGCTGACCCATTCACTTTGAGTGCGAAAAAAAACCAAAAAGCTAATAATTGCCAGTACATACTCTAAATCCCTTGTTTTTAACTTGAGCTGCTGCTATGCCGCCTCTTGCAGCCAGCAAGGAGGTGTGTTTGAGAGGAAACAAGCTCCGCTTCCTCTCAAGAAAGCTTTATCATCTTATAAATATTTCAATCATTCATCTAAATTTTTAACTGTTTTTATAAAAAAATTAAGGGTAGCTAAGCGAGGCATTCTTGAGAGGAAGCATCTGCATGCGAAGCTTGTTTCCTCTCAAACACACCTCTTTGCTGAGTTCACTTAAAGAATCTGCATTAGTTTACTGGCAATCTCATCAAGGGGTGTGATGTGATCGACGCAGCCAGCTTTGATGGCTTCAGCGGGCATGCCAAAAATTACGGAAGTGTTTTCGTCTTGTGCAATAGTGCTGGAGCCTATTTTTTTCAAGGAGACCATGCCATTAGAACCATCAGAGCCCATACCAGTTAAGATGATTGAAATAATTCGTCTCTTACTTGCATACTTAGCTACTGAGTCAAATAAATTATCTACAGAAGGCTTATGAAGACTACCAGCTGCATCATCGTTGATAACAATCTTGAGTCCAGATTTATCCCCAGAGGGGATGACTCGCATCTGTCGCCCTCCTGGTGCTAAATAGACACGCCCAGCGACAATCTCTTCTCCGTCTTGACCTTCAGCGACTGGAAAATTACACAATGTTGACAAGCGCTGAGCAAATGGCCCAGAGAAAGCTCCTGGGATATGCTGGGCAATCAAAATGGGTGGGATATCTTTGGGCAGCTTAGTCAAAATTCTCTTCAAAGCCTCTGTGCCACCAGTAGAAGAACCTATTACAATC
>CALBMD010000241.1 GCA_937896265.1 uncultured Pseudomonadota bacterium | reverse complement strand
AGCGAAGAGCCGATTGCGAAATGGCGTCTTCACTCCGATACGTAGCTTCTGGCAGGCCCGCTATAATCGATGGATACCGGGCAACCACTATTTGCCTCCCGTAAAGTTCGAAAGGTTCAGCGAAGCTAGGTAGTCAACAGCAAAGATCACAGCTTTTTTTAGCTGACTCTCATCGAACTTGGCTAAAAGCACATCATCAGCTTTTGTTGGCGTGGCCTTTACGACAAGCCTAATTGCTTGCATAAGCGGCACCATAATCAACCTGGCGGTACCTACCGCCGAGGCTAGCGCCATTAGATAAGGGTAAGTACTAAAAAGACCAATAAGCAATTGCTCCATGCGCAGTTCTCCATTGCGAGACTACTGGTGGAGGCGGGTTAAGCCTCCAGTACAACAACGACTAAAAGACTAAGAATTTAATTGGTTTTGTAGTTGTAGATACCTGGAAGGTTTTTTACTTTACAAACCGTTGCCCGGTTTGCTAGGTTTGAGGTCTGAAGATTCCTTAAATTTCCAGACCTCGTTTAAAACAGGACTGCCATCTTGTTTTAAACACCCTCTTCTCTCTACTTTATGTTTCTCTCCTCCTCTAGCTTTAGACGATAAGATCAAGCAGAAACATTAACAATAATTTTCTATAGAAAATTATTGTTAATTGCTATAGATATTTCGCATGATTTTATTAGAAAATAGGGGTGTATATGAAAAAATCATACGTCTTATCTCAAGAAAGATTGAGAACTTTTCTAAAAGATTTCCGGTCAAATAACGATCTAAGCGCGGAACAGGCTGCTGAAAAATTAGGTTTAAAAATAGCCAGTTATCGCACGATGGAAGGCTTAATCCCAAAAAACAGGGCTATTTCTTGCCTAAAATATCTTCAACGAATTGCTGACTTAAGATCTCTGTCCGTTACTGACTTCATCTTATTACTAGAACCTACGAACAATGCCAGCGTTATGAAAAAAAAAGATAAGCGCCAATTGTACAAGTGGGAAACAACACTTCTATCACACTTTGACAAACTAGGAATACCTCTCAGAAACAGGTTTATCGACGCTTTAAATGAAATAACTCCGGATCAATTAGGATTGTATCTACGTTGTTTAATAAAAATAATCCATATGAAGCCAAAGCAGATTGAGGCTTTAGTCAGTCTAATTAATGAAATGGCATAGACGTCGATGGAAAAAATAAAAAAGAAAATTTTGTTAATTGATGACGAAAAAATAAACAGAGACGGATTTATCCGTTATTTGCGTGATGAAGCTGAGGTAAAAGCATTCAAAGACCCTGATGACTTTTCTGAAAAAATATGCAAACCAGAAGACTTAGAAAATATATATCTGATAGTGATAGATTTTAAATTTAATGGTTATGACGCTCGTGACAAAGATGTACTAACATATATTCGCTCTGACCTGAATTACAAGGGCTACATCGCGATATGGAGCCTTTCGAGTCAAATCCCTGATATTGTAAGCAAAAAATGTGATGCAGTTTTCCCAAAAATCTTTCTTTCAATGGCGGAAATAGAAGCAATTCTTAGGAATCAATCATGATAGTAGCAGATAGCAGAAGAAATCATTTCCTCCGAGAAGTTAGCCTACCAAAGATTGGAATCGTTTGCTCTAATTGGGGAAGGGCAGATCGTATTTCGAAAATAATTAATATAGATAAAGTATTTGAGGATCCTTGGGGGCCGAAGATCTATGTTGGAAACCTCAACAAACTTAATATTTTTGTCGCATCTGTTCCAATTGGTAGCGGATGCGGATTGTATTTTACAGAGTTTTTTAATTCTGGCGCAAAGATAATCGTTCGCTTCGGTACCAACGATACTCCACCTTTCGAACCAGATAGAGAAAAAGTTAAACTTGTTCGTGCTGTTAATAATTTATATGGATTTTCCAGAGAAAGCGGTATTGAGAATCCTGGCGGCGATATCCAAGGGTCAAAATTTATTCTAGAAGCATTTTTAGCCGCTAATTCAAACCAAGGTGATCTTATCTTCGAAACTGTAAATTGCACCCATGTAGAAAATTTCTATGCATTGCAATACCCGGATATGTACCCACCAGATCGAGCAAAAAGAATCAAAAGTATTTTCAATACCAGTGGAAATTGCCATGACATGGAGACCGCAATACTCTATCAATGTGCGGAGGATTTTGGAGCTCAAGCGTTGACAATCCTACAAACTGTCAACAAGAACAAATCAAATCCCTATGATGATTCAATCGTTTTAAACAATGAAAAAAATATCGCTAAATTTATTCTTAATACCTTAGGTGCAATACATGTTTAATTTTTTTATTTTCATATTAATACTAAGCAGCAGCGCTTTCGGAACAACTCTTGGCCCAAATTTTACATTTGAACGTTTAAAACCAAAGCTGCTCTTTCTAGACACGAGTAAAGAAAATCTACATCTAGACGACCTGATAGCTAATCCTAATTTTTCCAAAACCAAGCCGAAGTCGGGAATTTATGAAAATGCGCTGTATGCAAAATTGCCAAACCTGATTAATAAAACAGGTAAAAGTACGCTTGTCTTTGATTATAAATGGGGCATTTCTAATTTAGAAATTAGCTGTGTCGATCATGATTCCGGGGAATTACTGTGGATTAAAAGAATAGGCTATATGGAGAATCCAGATAGCCTGACTCCACATTCAAGTACACTTACTAAAATTGATATACCGCTTGAAAAGGCGGTGGACTTATATTTTAAGTTCAACCATGATGACGCTCTTAACTTTGAACTTTACTTAAATTCAGAAGCAGAGGCAACTAGGACAGATCGTCGGGATCAACTCGGATTTGGCTTATATTTTGGCATAATATTAGCCATGTTTTTCTTTAACCTATTCCTTTTTTTAAGTCTAAAAGACAAAAAATATCTAATTTATCTAGGCATACTCATCTTTGGTGATATCCTCGCAATTTCGATCATGTATGGTCTAGCTTCAGAATATATTTTTACACCTGCAACTATTGGTAAATATAACTTAGCGGACCTTTCTTTCGCAGTAACAAGCTTCCTAAATGTGTTGTTTTGTTACTCTATGCTTAACCTGACAAAAACATCAAAAACTCGCCAAATATTTTTGGGCTACCTATTCTTTTGTGGCTTCCTAGCAACAATGACACTTGCGCCTCGATATAGTCAAATCACAAGAATCGTAAATTTTAATATTGTTATATCATCTGCGTTCATTTGGCTTAGCTGTCTTATTATGTCAATAAAAGGCAACGTTGGAGCTAGATATCTACTATCAGCATGGTCAATAAAAGATCTTTCCATCATAATAGGCATGCTGGGATTACATGGCTTTATAGAAGAAAATGTTATGACAAGATATTGCATTCTGTTTGGGACTGGTATTGAAGGTATGCTATTAGCCTTTGCGCTTACCATGAGAATTAGAAAGATGGAGAAAGATCGGATTAAAAAAGAAGCCATCTTAGCAACGACACAGCACTTAGCCCACGATATTAGAAGACCATTTTCTTTATTGACCTGCCTGATGCAACTGATTGAAAAGGAAGTTGGGAAAACCACTCTTTTGAGGACATACAGACCTGTTATTATTGGGGCGATGCAAGGTGTAGAAATGACAATTTCTAGACTCCTGTCACTTCGGCTGGAAGGAGATCCAGATGGTTTCTCATCAATAAAGGAATCAATAAATGCCGCGTTATTGGACGTTTTTGGACCAACAACTGAAGATAACAAAATATCTATCAACATATCACTTCAACACACAAGTATGATAAACATACCTAAATTTGATTGCCAAAGAATGTTTAGTAATCTCGTTGACAATGCGAAAGCAGCAACTGGCCAAAATGGGAATCTATGGATAACAACTACCCAGAAAGGCAATTTCGTGAGATGTGTAATAGGAAATACAGGAAATGCAATTAGTGATAGAGATAAAGAAAAAATATTTGAACCGTACTTCACGAAAGGAAAGAGCGGTGGATCCGGATTAGGGTTGCCAATCGTGAAGGAAATCATTCGAATTAATAATGGATCAATTGAATTAAAATCAAACGAAAAATCTACAGAATTTATACTTCATCTTAATGCTGCCGCGTCTAGAGAAAATAGTGATCATCTATTTTTTCATCAATGCTCAAGCCAATATTCTTTAAACAGCAAAAAGTTCAACCACGCCCAGAAAGATAAGCCTTCTGATCAATTAACTCTAGGAACGAGCAAGATCCGTATTCTCTTAGTTGATGACGAAGAGATTTATCGGAAATATTTAGCAAAACAAATAGAAGATATAGACATCAATGCTGAAATCTTTGAAGCCTCAACTAAAGAGGAAGCTTTAAGGCTCGCCGAGAAGCACAAACCTGATCTTGCTATTGTTGATTTTGACTTCAAAAGTGACTACACAGGGCAAACAATTTCTGAAGAAATGATGCGCAAAAACATCGCTTCTGCAATTTATATTAATTCAAACCATATGCAAGAATCATTATCGATTTCAACAAATGGTTTAAATTTTATTTCGAAGCCGATAGATAACTTGACGCTTATTTCTCTAATTAAAAAAGTTTATCCAACTCAACAAGGGGTCTAATGTGAAAACGGTACTTGGGATTTTAGGCGGTAGTGGACTCTATTCAATTGATGGACTCACAAATATTGAGCGATTTGAAGTCCAATCGGATTTTGGTAAGCCATCTGATTCTTTAATAATTGGAGATATTAATGGGCTTAGAGTAGTTTTTCTGTCGAGACATGGTAAAGGGCACTTCTATGCTCCGCATGAAATTAACTACCGGGCTAATATAGATGTTTTAAAGCGTGTCGGAGTAACTGATATCATATCAGTCTCTGCTTGTGGGTCTCTAAAAGAAAATCTGACCCCAGGTATGTTTGTTCTTGTTGATCAGTTTATCGATCAAACCAAATCTAGACAGAATAGTTTTTTTGAAAGCGGTCTTATAGCTCATGTATCGATGGCTAGACCAACCTGTAACCGCTTAGCTAATGTTCTTGAGGGCATAATGCTGAATCAAGGCTTTAATTTTCAAAAAGGCGGTACCTATATTGCAATCGAGGGGCCACAATTTTCTACAATTGCCGAGTCTAAATTATATAGGAGCTGGGGTTGTGACGTTATAGGAATGACGAATATGCCGGAAGCTCGACTCGCTCGCGAAGCAGAAATCTGCTATCAAACGGTGGCAATCGTTACTGATTTCGACTGCTGGAACGATGATCATGGGCACGTCGATGTTAAAATGGTTGATCAAATCTTAGCCGATAATAGCAATAAGTCTAAGATATTAATTACCGAGGCTGCTAAAATATTTAGTGAAAGAAGGGAAATTTGCGTCGAAGGTTGCGACCGTGCATTGGATTTTAACCTTGAAATTCATCCTGATGCTGATCCAAGGATGAAACACAAACTCAAATCAATTTTAGAAAGATCCTTAAGCGAAACGGGCCGTTAAATAAAGATGGGCCGCCTAAGCGGGGGGTGGCTTTATGTCTAAGCTTTCATTGCTTAAACTGTCTAGACTTCAAGCTTCCTCCCAGCACATGCGCCAAAACGATATTGAGCACAAGCAGCAACCATTGCTGGTGAGTTAAAGCCTCCCCTTGGCCTTTTGCCACACTGTTACCAGCCTGCTTGACTGCTGCCAGTTCGTTGCGAAGCTCAGCTATCTGATGACTGTAGCCCCCAGGAGCGTTTAAAGCGTTTCTGGCAGCCTCAATTTTTGTCGGTGGGTAAGTATTAAACTATCCCAAGGTTCACTAAAGATGCATTTAAAAACCTCTTGAGGGCGTCTCCGTTTTCTCAGTTTGCGATCTCACAAGCGAATTGTCTAAAGAGCTTAAACCCAACGTAATAGGCTTCGGTGTTTTTCTTGAGGCTTTCCAAACTTTTTGCTTTAAAAAGGGTGACTATTGCGCTTTGTCCGGTCTCATTGGCTAGATAGGCAGCATTGTTTGATGCGATATGGGACAAAAATTGTGTTTTTAAGGTTTCCCGTAAATCAAACAAGTCTGACTCTGAAAAGTTCTTAGGAGACTCGGCATCCGCTTCCTTAAGATATTTAAATTCCTTATCAACTTCCTTTACAAGCTTCCTTGGGAGCCCTGAAACCGCGTCACGACAAGGGTCATGGCCGACATCGCCGCCAGTTACAGGGGAGTTAGTACTATTCTCGCCGCCAGTTACAGGGGAGTTAGTATTCTCGCCGCCAGTTACAGGGGAGTTAGTGTAAATCGATGATTTTATTAAATTTTTATACGAGCAGGCGTCCGCTTGGATAAATTTTTTGCGGGTTCGGCGGAAATAGAGGGTGTAGATATTGTAGCCATCCACTTCGAGCGAATAGGCATAGGCTTTAAAAATTTGTGCCAAACGCTGATTAAAGCGGCCTCGATGGTCAGAACTAAGTTCGGCTGAACGACCAATTAAGCGTGCTATCGTTTCTAAGGCGAACTTGCGTTCGTGATTACTGTCACTTTTGTAGAGGCAAAAGCAGTTAGCTACTGCGTCGCCACGCACGGTTGGGACGTCGGTAATACGGCCAGGGAGTAAAATATCAAAGTTATTTTCCTGATAGCCTCTCTTTTTGACAATTGTTGGGTCAAAAACGGACCTTTCGCAGCCGACGACATTTTTTTGGATCTCGTGGATAGCGCCTGCATTGAGATCAACGAAGATATTTGATGATTTTAGAACTGAACGTAGACTTCTTGCCCTGCCGTCCTGCTTTTTCCTGTCTTCGTTTGTCTCGTTGAACATGGCGACATCAGCCAAAAGATTGCTAAATAGCTCGATGTCGCTTTGATCCATTTTGAGCTGTAATAGCGGAAGATTGGCAATGCGGGTTTCGTACATACCCGAAACGCTTTTACTAGGCGTTTGGACATTCATAAAAATATTGGCGAATATAATAATATTGGCTAACGCTTGGCTATAGTATTCGACTTCAGATTCGCCGTTGCTTGCTCGTTTAACAACGAGCTCTTCAACCAAATCATAGATGTGGATGATTCTGTCTTGGTTGCCTGATTTGTCCTTAGGATCTATAATTCGTCGGTTAAAATCGGTCCTTTTGCGTCTTTTACCAGCCTTTTTTCTTCTTTCATTTTCAAGTTGCCAGCGGTTTTCAACGCCGTGTTGGTAGATATCAAGTAAATGAATGAAGCAATAAATAGCATAGTCGTTGAGTGACAAGCCTTTTACCGTGACAACAGTACCGCTAAAAAGCTCAAGTTGCGATATTTTGATGTCATCTGTAAGGGAAAGTCCTTCCATAAGATCGCAAATTTTCTGCGCCGAGCCAATTCTTGTGTGCTGGATCTTATAGACGTCGAGGATTTTTTGTTGGTTGCGAGTGATCCAAGAAATAATTTCTTTTGGTCGATTATAGGGAGCATGGTTTAACACACCTAAAAAAGCCGCAGAAATGCCAAAAATGTATTTATTCTCTACCTCTTCCGAGGGCGAGTTGATATCCTTATGAAGGATGGGTATAAAGTTCGAGGCGCCTAAATCCAGGCTCTTCACCTTGATATTGGCGAATGTTTTGGGAAGCTGTCTCTTGCGTTCGCCATCAAGTACTTTTAGTTGGCTAAAGGTTTGTCTCGGTGTAGAATCGCGTTTAGATGGCCTCAGGCCAAAGTTTGGTAACATAGAAACAGGGTCGGATGTGTCCATTGATCGATCTCCTCTTTCGAGAACGTTTATGTGGAAGTGCCGATCTAGGGGAAAATCAAAAGTTCGCACCTTTTGATTTTCTCCGGCCCCAACAGGCTTACTGGTAAACGACTGCCTGACAGAGCTTCACAACACTCTAACTAATACCTAACTTGCTACTAACCTATCGCGCCATAACAGGGTCGCGAGCTGATAAAGTCATCTTTAATTTACTATTTTCAGCCTGTTGTGATTGCTTTAACCAGCATAGTAACACGATAAAGAGCCAGCCGAAAAGATAATAAACCCAGTGGACGAAAGCGTCTGTCGCTTCAGCTTTTATTGGGAGCTCGGTTTTTTCTGCGTTCTGAAGATCGTTTTCTTTTGTTTCGAGATCCTGACTGGCTTTTATGTAGTCTTTGCGTGCAGGTTCTGCTTTACTAATAAATGGCGCCTTGCATTCGACGGGTGTCTTTTCGCAGCGTGTAGGCTCACTTTCGCCAGGCCATTTAACTGTTAAATAGGCAGCGTATTTTTCGTTTTTTGTCGATTTTAGTTCTTTAACTTCGTTTTTTATTTTTGCTATTTCTGCTGTGCGCTCAGAAATGCCAGAGTTTTTGAAATTTTTTGCAGAGAGAAAATAAGCACCAAATGAGTTAAGCACTAAGAGTAGTGCGCCTATGATCATTTTGGGCCAGCTTGCGGATCTTAGTAACAATAGAATCGTAGCGTCGACGGCGGCGGCTAAAAGGTATGGATAGATGTCACTAGTGAATAGTGGAGTGCTAACAATCCCGCTCGAAACTGACTTAAAAAACTCGGCTGAGACAGGAATCAGGAATACATAAAAAACAGCCATTAGCAAGGTAAATCTTGCGTCTATAATTTTTGTAAACAAGCTGTTTACATCGAAGCTTGGCATGTTTACAGTCGCCTTTTCTGCTTTTACATTTTCAGACTCTGGATTTACATGAGTTTTATAGCTCGTTTCGAGATTGATAATCTCGGCAGTCATCTTGCCATCTGTCTCATGGGCATTTTTTAGGAATTCCAACAGATCGTCTTTGGCGTCGCGTTTGAAGTTATTTGCGGCCAGCATTAGGTGGGTCTTTTTAATGCGTTTCCTCATAGCAAATTCCTTAACCTCTTCAGGCCATAGCGCCATCGATAGGTATTTTGAGCATGTCACACGGCTAAAGCCATGTTCTTTCGCCAGTTCTTCTACTTTGATACCTCGTTCGCGTCGTTCTGTTAGGAGTTGTTCACCGAAAGCAATTGGGTGAAGTTCGTTTGCAAACGCTATTGCGGCGTTTGAATATGATCTTGCGTTATTTATATTTTTGTGAAGCATCTGCAAACCTCAGAATGTAAATTAATGTAAAATTCGTCAGGTTTTACATATTTGATTATAGCACCCATTGCTTATAAACAAAATGTTTACACCGACAAGAATGTGGTGAAGATAAATTTACATACATAAAACAATCGATGACTTGAATGCATGCACATCAATTAAGTATGTCGTTGTGTATGCAAAATGTGCAATCATTTCTGTGTACAAGTTTGTACACAGAGTAAAAAACAAATTGAAAGGCTGGTTTGACCTGTAAATCAAAAGCTGTGTATAATCTTTCTAGATAATGTATTCATTACTTTGCAGGTATACATATGTACAAAGTTGTCGTTGTTTGTATAAAAGGAGGCGTTGGCAAAACCCTTACGGTTCTAAGCCTTGCTGCCGAGTTTGGTATTTTATCGAAGGGTCGTTTGAAGGGTCTTTTGGTTGATTGTGACCCGACATGTAACTCAAGTAATCCAACAATTGGCGCCAAAGATACTGATGCTACTATCTACGACGTCTATAAGAATCCAGACTTGGATATCAGAGAAGCCATTTATCCTGCGGATCAAGATCAGTATCCAGGTCTATATGTCCTGGCGGGTGATTCTAGGATGTCTGAAGTAGATGAACTCCTAGCTCGACGAGCCATCAAAGAGACTGTTTTGCATCGCGCATTAAAGGCTGTCGAGCATGAATTTGACTATGCCATCATTGATACCCCAGCTTCAAAAACGACCATGCTAAAAAATGCTGTTTGCGCAAGCGACGCCTATATTGTGCCCATTGAGCATGATATACAGGCTATTGATGGTTATCTTTTTGTGCAAAATCTGATCGATGAGTTATCGGACGTGTGGGTAGAGCTTCGACCAAAGCCAAAAAATCTTGGTGTGTTCTTTACTAAGGTCGAGCCAAAAGGAAACGCGATCCAAAGAATCGAGGAAATGGCGAAGAAAGAGGTAAAGGAAAAGCTGCTTCCTATCAAGATTCCAAAGTCGATCCATGCAAAAGAGGCTCGTATCGACGGCCTTTCTCTCCAGCATGATCGAGTTCACCCAATTAGCGTTGCATATAGTGCGTTAGCGCAATATTTGTTGAAAACCTTTGAATCCAATGATCGGGGAGGGGAAAAATGGAAGAAGCTACAACGAGAAACAGGTTTGCAGCAAAAAGAACGAAAAAAAGAGAAACAGATGCGGTTGTAGAAAAGCCAGTTACGAACTTAACGCCTGTTGAGAGCCCGGTCGCTGCTATGGCTGATTTTAATTCCGATCTGGGTGAAATCGATTTGGTTTCTAGGGCGGAATCTAACCCACGCAAGCAATATATTCGATCTAGAACCGTGACGATGCGATTCCTGGAATCAAAGCTAGATAAATTAGATGAGCTTAGGGGGCATGTGCCGCTGCAAAAATTAACCGAAAACCTTTACGATATGTATATTGAGCAGAAAACGCGCGCCATGGAAACTCGCTAAATTCTTCCGGACACACAATGGAAGTGTAAATCACCGAATTAGATAAGGTGGTTTCCCCTGAAAAATTGGGGGCTTCCCTCCGTTTGCTGATGAACGGCCCCCTCGGTACATCGGGGGACGATGCTACCGGCATCGCGGACCAAATTGCTCAATACCAAATCTTTTCAGAATCATCATTTCCGCGAAACTTAGGATTCATTAAGGTCACCAGCTCATGGCTAATTGCCGTTTTTGTCATGCGATAAAGATTTTATGTCCCATCGCATTGATTAGTTCGTCAAATCGCGTAATTGTAGGAATGGATTTTCCCTGGAGATATCGGTGGATTAATGACTTAGATTTTTGCCCCAATTCATCGGCTAAATCGGCGATAGATAGCTCTGATTGGTGTCTTAATCTTTCCATGATAAACGCGATCATCTCGTCAAAATTGACGATTTTAAAGCCCTGATTATCGTCTGCAAACTCAATCTGGGCTTTGGATTTACCTTCTTCCACCAAAGCGTTTAAAGCGTCTTTAAACATCTCCTTGGCTTCTTCAACGCTGTTGCCTTGAGTAAAAACGCCAAGACAGTCACAGGAGATTGCAAACCAGCGACCAGATTTCTCGATGTCTAATTTAAAATACATGGGACCCCCTTAGGTGGTGGTGTCGTATATATGACTATAATATATACTGTGTACATATATCGGTTAATAGTCAAGAAAATCTTAAGCCTTATTTATAATGCTTTGTATCATCTAGTTATTTTCAAAGAAAGAGATTATTTTCTTGGCTGTAATCTCATTGATCTCTTTGTGCCTTGGAACCGGGCAAGTGCGTCCATTCTTGATATAGATCTCGTGGTTACCACCTTCGCGATGGAAAATGGCTCCTAATGACTTGATTTTTTGGATCAGATCGCGGTGTTTCATTTCGAAGTGTTCCTTTAAGATGTTGTGTATTAATTGTAACACAAAAAAATCGTACACACATATATGTACTAAATTCCGAAATTTATTTTGCTGTGAGAAAGGTTATTCTGCAACGAAGTCCACGGGTGGTTTTTTGGGGCGCTAACAGTGATCAAAAAACCCCATTTTTTTCTAAAATTTTTATCCAATAAAATTAATATGTTGTGACATGATAAAATCCGAGGTCTGAAGTGATCAAAAAACTCTATTTTTTGAGACATTTTCTCGAATGATTTTTAGCTTTGTGACAGCTGTGACATGTCACCTATCTGTAATTATTAAACTTTTTTTGTGACAAGTAAATCATATGCTGGTGTCATGGAGCTTCAAGCTGTCGGCATCGCCTTGTTTTGTCTTGGGGGTCTTTATTATTTGCTTCTTGTGCTATTGCCATACTTCACAAGGCGTGTCACAATATATTTATGTGACAACTGTGACATGTCACCTGTCTGTAATCATTAAACTTTTTTTGTGACAAGGGGAATATATGTCTGATGACGGCCGCAAAACTATCCGTGGGACGGTAGAAGATCTAACCGAGTTCGAGAAGCTAGCAGAACAGAGTGGTGGGCAGGTCCAGGCTCTTGCAACGCTTATACAGGCTTATAAAGCCACTAATCACGACTCACCCTACCATAAGCAAGCGCAGCAATTTGATGCATTTATTGAGCAAGCCAGAGCCATTAATCGAGGGATTATTGCACAGGCGGAAATTGAGACTAAAAACGCTACCGAATTTTTGGTGCAGGAAAAGGCGAAATTTGAGAAGGATCGATTAGATTGGCTCAATCAAAAACGTGAGCTATTGGAAAGACTAGCTACTGCGGAAAAGCTCGCCGAAGAGCAGAGCCTTGTCGCCACAACCGCAAAGCGAGCTTCAGACGAAGCTGAGGCTAGGGCTAAATCTTCGATGGCCGCACTAGAACGGGAACAAAACCGCGCAGAGAACTTAAAAACCGAAATGGACGCACTCCGAAAAACAAGCCAAGAATTGGCCGAAAAAGTTGCATTAACCAAACAACTGCAAGAACGAGTTGGGGAGCAGGCTAGTACGATTGGAAACTTGAACAGCGAATTGGAAAGCGCGCGATCTCAGATTAAAGAGGACCATAGCAAAATAAGGGGGCTTGAAGCAAAGATATCCACCGCCACAGAGAGCGAAAAGCAAAGAGATCTCCAACTTGCCCGTTACGAGTTATCTTTGCAAGGTTTACAAACTCAATTGTCGGAAAAAACTGCTAAGCTTGATGCCAAAGAAGCCGAATTCAAAGCTGCGATTAAAGAGGAGCAGGAAAAAGCCTCTCGTCTTGCCAAGGCCGAAGCTCAGGCCGAATCCGCGACGGAGATGCGAGTCCTCCAGGAAAAGATATCCACCCTACACGAGCGGATTCACGAGCGGATTAGCGACTTTGCCACTAGAGCCTAACCGGTTCAAGATATTTGAAAGAAGGGACCATCCGAGTTGTAAGAGATGCCGAGATTTCACTTTATGACTGTGACGGCGATCCCCTATGCATGCTGTAACAGCTGTATTATGCAATTATTATTACATATTCTAACCTTTTGTTGTACCTCTTGGTGAGAAAAGGCATAACGGTAGTGGTACCACTAAAAATAGTGACACGAGTTGGAAGCTCATCAAGTATGGGCCTAAACGTCCTCGCCCCATCGTGTGTAAGTATTAGATGTGGGGTTTTTGCGGTTAATAAACAATCACTATGAGGGAAACCATGGACACACAATTTTGGCCGCCGAGGCCTACCCCGGAAATAATATCTGCTTGGCGCTCCAAGTCCCAAGAGTTCGCTAATTTTTTTGATTATATAGAAAAAATTAGACCGTGGTACGATTTAGACGCACCAAAACCAGGAGAAACGGATGCCATCAGAGCCGATTTAAACAAGCTGGGCGAAGCAATTTACGCAAAACATGGTTTTGATGGGCTACAGACAGCTTGCAACCTGAGTGGCATGAACCGTTTTGTCGATTTGGCATTTAGAGGGATAGGGGAGCGGCTTTGAAGCCTTTGGGGGTTATCATCAACATTTCGCATTGATCAAAAAGCAGGTGATTCCGACTGTTTGCGTAGTGAAAGTTTAAGACGACCTGAAAAAAAGCAACTTTCCTTGAAACTCGAGTGATAGTAAGATTTGCGAAACCACGCTTAATTTTTGAAGCTATCGCCCTTAAACCGGTTTTCTGGTCCATTGCTACCAAACCCCATGTATCGCGCTATCACGAGCCTGAGCTGCCAAGATCTGATCCTTATTCATTTTTTGGTCAAGGCTTCGTTTAGACAACGATCAAGCCACTCTAAATATCTGGACGTAAGCACAATGGCTCCAGCTACACCAAGATGCGGCTCTACCACGTAATCAGGGTCAAGTGTTAATGTAACGTCGTTTATCTTCAGGATTGGAAAGTTTTCTCTATCTAACGCAACTTCGTAACAATCTACCTCGCCTTTAAAGGCGTATTCGCCTTTTGGTACCCGGATACCTATTAAAAAATTTTTTTCGCACTTTGTTTTTTTTGGAACTATGAATTTGTCTATGTTAGCTAAGACTTGCGCTTGCCACGTCGGATATTCGCTGGAAAGATTTTTTATAATTTGATTACGCTTAGCTTGGTCATCACCGACAAGAACGGTCAAACCAGTATCAACTGCGTTCGATAGGCTCTCTCGTTCTTCCTGATAGTCAAGATTCATCACGTTCTTGTGCTGTAGTGCCATTTTATATAAAAAATCCTGCTGATTTTTGAAGAGTATAGCTAAGCGATCAAGTCGAATCCAATGCGCTAGGTATGAGATGGGTGATTCTCGGGATAGTGTTTGAGGCTCATTTTTGAGACGATCTATTAGGCTGTCTACATAGCTATAAAATCCTTCATCTAGGGGTTTTCTAAAAAAGGTAGTTCTTCCCAGCGAACCAAAGTCTTTTTCTACCTGCTCTTTTGTGTTTGCGGATATAACTATAAGATTAATGGATTTAATTATATCCTTGGCAATCGACATAAAGCGGAAGCCATGAACACCTGGCATCATTACGTCAGTGATTGTAATATCTGGATTAATTGATGCCATCTTTTCCAGGGCTAAACCAGGATCGGAAAAAGTTATGATTTCGGCATCGAAAGTAAAATTTTTTGCTTTCGCAATAAAAACTTCATCGTCATCAACTACCACCATTTTTACAGCCACGATTAAGCTCCTACAGGAATTTTAATTAGGAAAGTAGCGCCTTTTTCCGACTTTATGAGTTCGATTGTAGAACCCATTTTTTCAAGTTCTTGCTTAACTACATATAACCCCAATCCTGTCCCTTTATCGGCTTTTTTAGTTGTAAAAAAAGCCTCAAAAATTCTTGGTGCTAAATCCTCTGGGATTCCTGGACCACTGTCTTTATATGTAATATGCTGGAATTCACCTATTCTTGAAGAAGAAATGATTATATCGCCAGAACTCATGGCATCATTCGAATTAGATATGGGGAGCGGTAAGGATTACGTACAAAAACCGTCATCTTGGCTAAAACCCTTCTT
>CALBMD010000240.1 GCA_937896265.1 uncultured Pseudomonadota bacterium | reverse complement strand
TCTTCCGATCTGGCCGCATCGTACGGTGCCTTTAAGGCCGCATCGTACGCTTGCTTTCTATATTGGATTGGCCTCCGTTCTTAATGAACCATGCCAACATGTAGATTTCAGAAAAATTTCGAAGCTGCTTGGAAAATCTTCGCGGGATCATTTAGAGCGGAACTTGCTAGAAGCTTTTTGACAACTGGCACAGCGGTGTTCTGCCCATATCGAATTTCACAGTATCGCAATGCTCCAAAACATCTGACCACTCGGCAATGCTCGTCGGTTGCCTAGCAACCCTTCGACCGGTTTTCAATTAATTGATCAATGGTTACTCTACGGGTCTTTTTCTATGAAAGCGTTAGAAAATAGTTTCGCTAAAAGAATCGCTGATCTACTCACTTCTTTCGAAGCCTCTCTGTGATTAAATCAAATACCCTGCCCATTGGGCCTTTGCTAGGATCAGCTGATTAGAAAAACCTAACAATTTTAGGGGGTCCAAATGAGAGCTTATGTACTGCCTAGCCTGTTGATCGCTGGTTCCATTTTTAGCAGTCTTGCGAATGGAGGCAATAATGAAGCGAAAAAAGAATCTATTGCTGAAGACAATCTAGTCCCAAAACGTTACGCCGAATTTATTAAAGTAGCAAACAGCGAAATTGGCGCCATGAGAAATGAAACAGCTAGACCATATCATCAACGAGAAGATTTCGCTTCAAAGATAAAGCAAAGAACTTCAAAGATTGATGAACAGATCGACGGCACTTTGTTCTCCAAAGAAAGCCACTCGGATCACGTCATATTCTTTCAAATTCGCAACGACCTATACCTGCTAAGCAACCTTGCCTCAGCAGCAATAAAAGCGCCTGATATTGATATCTATAGAGGCACTCAAAAGCTAGTTGAACAGGCTTTGGATGACTTAGCTGAAAAAATCGAGAACGTCGCTTTGAATGTGAAAGAAAGGATTTACTCTAAAGTTGGCAAGCACGCTGTATTAATCAATTTCGACACAGTAAGCGTTGCTCTAACTCAGACACAAATCGATATTGTCGTCTCAGAGTTTCATCATAAGATGAAGGATAACCCAACGCTAAGTAAGTTTACTATTTTTGTCTGGTCAAACCAAAATCCGGAACTTGCTGATCAAAGGGGTGAAAGACTGTCATTCTTGCTACAGGCCTTCACTACTAACATGTCTATTAAGATCATGAACATGGATACTGAAATGGGCATAATTGAAAAGATAATAGGAGGTGAAGAGTTTGAGATCAAAGAAGTACTCAAAGGCAAAGAGGCGCAGCACTCTCGAACAGACAACATTGGTACATTTCTTTCCAAAGTTGCAGGGCCAAACCGAGCTGTCATACTTGTTGAATAACCTATAAGGCCTGCCTAAAAATTACCCTGGCCCCTTTCTCTCGCTTATGTCTAAGCGGGGCTTTTATCCATCAAGAGAAGTGGCGCCATAAGATCTCCTTCTAAGGCCAGATGAACTGGTCGCAGTCTTTGCCAATTCTGTATCGCTGAGATACCTTGGCATAACATCGATCGGCACCACCTGCGCGGGCAATGTCAGCTATAATAAATCTTGCCAAGTGTTTCTAAATTAGGTTATAGGTGAAGCCTAGCATATTTAAAAAGGAGCTAAAATGAGTACCAACAAAAACTACGTAGCAAAACAGGGAATTATATGTGGAGCTCGGAGGTTGGTTTGGCGTAGCTCGTCAATCTGCTAGATTTATTGTTTTAATTCTTCTCTTAAATTCTGCTTATCTTTTTGCAACTGATCTTTCTGTAACTTTAATCTTACCAATTCATCACCAAGCTTTAGAAGAAATTGCTCGTGGATTTACAGAGACTGCGACTCAAGGACGTCTTCGTGTCAAAGTAGTGAATGCTCAAGGTGATGAAGCAGCTATGCGTGCTATTTTACTGCAAAATACCCTTGCTGGTACCGATATCTTGGCACCAATCGGGACAACTGCCTCTCGCCTTGCCGCTAAAATATTGAAAGATAAGGGGAGCATTAAGCAAAAGCTTTTATCCCTAGCTGTTGATCAAAACCTCTCTTTGGCTTTAAAAGAGGGTACTTATCAGGTGTTAGATGGGATTCCTATAACCAAGCATGCTGAGATGATCAAAAAAGCGCTAGGGAAACCTAAAAAAATTGCGGTCATCTACTCTCCTGATGAGAGGATAGTTGCAGATATTAAGGAGCTAGAAAAAGCTGCTGCTGTGCATGGATTTATCGTGCAAAAGATTCTCGTTCATACTCAGCAAGAAATCTACACTAGTGGTAAAGCTATTCACTCCGATGCTCAAGCTTTGTTTGTCCTCAAAGATCACATGGTCGTAGCAGGTATTCGATCCTTACGTAAGATTGCAGATCAACGCAAGATGCTTCTTATTGCTAGCGATGAAGGTTCTGTTATTGATGGCGCTGATTTTGCTCTTGGTGTTTCAGAGTCGCAGATCGGAATAGCCGGAGCGAAGGTAGCTTTACAACTGTCTCGTGGTGAAAAGCCAACGCCTTTGGTAAGTCTTGCTGAGGATGCGCAAGTCATGGCTCGCCCTGATTTTGAGCAACAGCACCCATCTGTTGTTAAGGCATTGAGCAAGGCTGGTTTTGGTATTAGAAAAATTGGAGGCAAAAAATGATTCTAGGATGCTTAGAGCAGATCCTTGTTTTTTTGCCAATGGCTCTGGGAATTTTCCTGAGTTACTCAGTATTGAAAATTACCGATTTGACTGTTGATGGTTCGTTTGTGTTAGCACCAGCTGTTTTTGCCAGACTATTGGAATATGGTTTTCCGTTACCAGCAGCCTTAGTGCTAGGAGTATTTGCAGCAGGAAGTGCAGGAGTAATTACCGCTTTAGTGCAAAAAGAAGAGCGTATTTCTCCCCTTTTGGCTGGTATCTTGGTGTCTTATTGCTTGTTTAGTCTTAATCTATTGATTTTGGGTAAACCCAATTTTGGTCTTAGTGACTACCCTCATTTGGGAGACGTACTAGCAAGCGGTGTTGTGTATTTTGCTATCACTATTTTTATTTATATTGTGTTTCTAGGTGGACTTATCAGTCCCTTAGGCTCTTATTTGCGGGCTTTTGGCTCTAACCGCTATCTTCTCCGTGATATGAGCCAAAAAGAAGAGCGTTGCCGCCGGGTTGGTCTTTTTATTTGCAACAGTTTAGCTGGAATATCGGGTTGTTTAACGGCAGATTTAAATGACTATGTTGATTGTCGCATGGGACAAGGTGTTGTACTTGTTGGTATTGGCACGGTTGTTATTGGTTTACAGTTAGTACCTCGTTATTTAGCCTCGCCACTAGTTGAGCTTAGTCTAGCAAGCGTTTTCGTTGCTGTGGGTGTAGCTATTTATTTCATGCTGATGAGTTGTCTTATGCAAGCAGGCCTAGATCCTTTTCATTTGAAATTGTTCTTAGGTGTGTCTCTAACTATCTTTATGGTAGCTAGTAGCCGCAGTCAGATGGCAGGGAGGATGTCATGAAATTACTTGAAATCCACAATTTGACGCTAAGGGTTCCTGGGGTTGAACGTCCTATTTTGGAAAAAGTTTCTTTTAACCTCGATGCATTGGAACGCATAGCATTAATTGGTGCCAATGGCTCTGGTAAGAGCAGTTTGGTAAAATGTCTTGTTGGTCAGATGACAGCGAGTTCTGGTGAAATTTTGCTTGCTGGTAAAGCAATTTCCTCTTATACCCCAGAAAAGCGACGTAATCTCATTCGTATTTTGGGGCAAGATTCTTCTCGCTATGTGTTCTTAGATCTGACAGTACAAGAAAATATGCAGCTTGCTGCACGTTTTGCTGGCGTCTCTTGCTTTTCTAGCGCTTTTCTTGAGCAGATTCGCCCAGGCCTGTCAAAGCATCTTAAAAAAAGGGCTGCTTTTTTGTCAGGGGGAGAGCGTCAAGCACTAGCTTTAGCGATGATTCTTATTAAGCCACCCGAACTTCTTATTCTTGATGAGCATACATCGGCAATAGATATAGTCAATGCGCAGCATATTGTAGAGGCGACGGAGCGCCTTGCGCAGGCATCGATCACTATTACGCATCGTTTGAATGAAATTTCATCTTCAACAGCTCGCGTGTTAAAGCTAGAGGCAGGCTGCCTTTCTTAAAAATGCTTGTGGGAGGAAGCCTCTGAAAGTTTTCCTCCCAACCTACATTCTTACTGCTTGCTTCACAACGATGTGTATCTCTTGACCCATAGGGATTACCGTGGGAAATTAGGGTAAAAAGGAGGATGTGTGGGACCTAAGATTTTTTTGCTAGCTAGCTTATTAATGGGGTGCACTTCTGTGCCGTCAAATCAAGAACGAATGCTTAGTTATATCTCAGCACTACAAAAAGCAGAGACAGGAGATGTGGCTGATATCCAGCATCGTGCTGCGACTATTGAAAAATTCAGATTTTTCTTCAAAGACTTTTCTACTGAGCGAGTAAAGACTTACTTTCGAGATCTCTATGCCGAGGGGGCTTATTTTCGCGATAACGTGCGCGAAGTTAAAGGGCTGAGAGAAATGGAAGATTATTTCGCACGTAGCATTGAAGGTGTCGGCTCATGCAAATTTGACATTGTTGATGTGGCTCATTCAGGGTCTCACACTTATATTCGCTGGATCATGCATCTGCAGCGTAACGTGGGAGGCGATGTTTTAGATTATGTAGGCATGTCAGATATTATTGTTAACCTCAAGGGAATGATTGTCTTTCAGCAAGACTACTGGGATTTAAGTGAGTTACTTGAGGAAGCACCTCTTTTGGGTCGCGTAGTAAGCTGGATTAAGAAGAGCATTTAATCGCTGGCAAAGGCGCTGGCGCGAAATGCAAAAATGGCGGCGTTGCAGCACGCGTTTGTTTCGTAAATTCGCGCTAGCGAGTATTTAGGGTAGAGGTAGGTTAAGTAGAGTCAGCTGCATTGGTTTTTTCTCTGTACTAGTAGTATTTAGAACGTAGGTATTGCCGATCGCTATGATATCCCACCAGAAATGCAAGAAGGCACTTTCTCTAAGCGAATAACCATTTGATTGGCAGATCCAACCTAAGTAGCCACCGGCCAACGTTTGAAATACAGGGGCTTTGTTTTGTGGCCCATAGTGAGCAAGGCCAAAGATGGTGGCTTGAAAAGCATTTGCCCAATGAGGGCTTGAAAAAGCATAGTGAGAAATTGGCATAAGCCAGCCGCGAAAGATGGCTTCTTCTCCAATCCCTGCACCATAGGATACTCCTAATGTTGAAACAAACCTCTCAGCATAAGGTTGTGTAAATGTCACATCAGACATATCTCTAGAAAATGCTGCTGCAACAGAGGCGAGAACTAGCGGGATAAAGACACGCGGGTGCATAGCATGGTCAAAGTCAAAGGGAGCTAAAGCGATACTTGTTAGCGATTCTTCTTTAGATAAAAAAGAAAAATCATCTTTTCTACTACGCACAGCGGAACGAAAACTCTGATAAGCGCTAAAAGATCCAGCTGTGTCATACATTTTATAGCCTAGTATGGCATAGCCGAAGTTATCTTCCCTAGGCTCACCAGGGGCCCTGTCTTTTTCTTTTTTGACTTCTGTCTTTGTAGCATTTACGAGGCTAAGTCCTAATACAGCTGATGTGGTATAAGCTGCGCCGTATGTTGGTTGGCCATCAATATACTGACCCAAGCCAGGTAAAAAGTAAGAGCCAAACTGTTTCCAGAAAATACTTGGTCGCTTAGAAGGGTTCTGTTGAGCGTACTCAGGAAAAGGATCATTTGCAGCAGCAAAAGTAACGCTAGTTAGCAGTGCTGATAGAGAGAGTATCCAACTACGCATCGAGTCTCCTTAGTTTTAATTAGGGGGTTAATCTTACAAAATAGTTCTATGAAAGCTAGTCTTTTTAAGGAGAGAGTAGTGGTTTCAGTTTCATTTTTGGAAAAATGTATGCCTTGTAGATGATTTTTAAGATCCAGCGCTCGACGCCCTTCAAAGTTTGAAATTGTAGCTATTGTATTTCTGTTGTATAGCTTTTCCTTTAGGGGGTTTCATGAAGAGGCTTTTGCTATGTGTTCCCTTTATTCTCCATACTATTGCTTATGCCAAAATGTCTTTTGTTGGCCGCGTTGAAATTACTAGTAGCGGTATAGAGAATATTAGCAGGCAGATGCAAGATGCTTATCTGCAAGAAACCATAGCTCAGTTCCAAGGATTCTTGATGCAAGGCCCCGATATTCTTTTACTACCGCCAGATATTAGTGCATGTACAGATGAAGCGGTTCGAGGTATGAGCTTTAAGGAAGCCTGGCAAAAATGTCCTGGCCCTCCTAATTATTTGCGTAAAAACTTCAGGCGAAATGGTTTATGCAACCTTGATCTAATTAAACCGCGAGCTGCTCAATTTCATGCCTCAAAATTTCGCGTCGCCGAATTTGATATTCTGCCAGGAACGATCCAATGTCGAGAACGGAATTGTAATTTTCGCTTTGACCTGAAGAAGCTAACGGTGCTTATCGATGGCTCCATTCAAGATGTTGACAACACAAAGCTTGTTGAAGTTTCGGGGTTGGTTTTCTCATTGGTTAGTAACACCAAGCGCAATGCTTATGTTAATCTAAGTATCCGTTTTGATGCCAGTGCTCGCTCACTGGATTCTATGATAGTGCTAGATGATGTGCGAGTGATTGTTCCACAAAATGTTGCTGGGTTTGGCTTTCATTCTGGTCATGTTGTATCGATGACAGGCATGCAGGGGTTGGAAGCTCTTACTAGCTCAGAGCGACAAGGGTTTTCATGGCCGAGGGTCTATGAGCTTAATTCGGTGAGTCAATATTGGTTAGCTTTGCATTCTTTTCAAAGGGCGCGTTTGACGGCTTTAACCTATGGATCTCAGCAAAACTTGAGTGGTGATATTGATACCAAGAGGTTACTAACTGCTATAGTTTCTCTGCTTAATGATCTCATATTGACGCATCCAGCATGGATGGAATTCATTGGTGGGCAGATTTCTGAAGGAGTAAAGGAATTTTTGCAGCAAAAATTTCAGGCGGCTCTAACTAATGCTCAATTGGCTACAGGTACCAAGATTGAAATTCCTGTTTTGCATATGCAAGATAACCTCGATGCCGCTGTTCATGATCAAGCTATAGCTGTTCTTGGTGCTAAGTTGACTAAGGCTGAGAGATCACCAAAACCACCTGCAAGCGATTACTTGACGAGATTAGTTGGTAGTGGCTGGCATGTATATTTTAAATCGATGCTTAAGGATGCTAAATCAATTGTTAAAGGCATAACGGGCTCTCATTCGTCAGCGGATATCGACCGGTTAGAGCAAGTTGTTGAGTTAGTCTATAGAATGCAAAGTCTTGCCAGCATCAAGGCCTCTGATTTTGATTTTAGCAGTAATAAATATTACCAAGATATGTTTCTTGTGCATAGCCTCACGCATATTGAAAGCCTAAAGAAAGAAATCACCGCCCGCTCAAAGAAAGCTGTATTGCCACTTACTGTGAGTCTTGCCAGAGATAATGTGGTAGAGCTGAAGAATCCATTGCAAATGCAAATTGTTGCCGAATTTGATCCGAAAGAAGCGCTGCGTCGACCAGCTATAGACTCCAATGCTAGTGATGAGATTGGTAGCTTTGATGTATCTGTGCAAGTATCTTATCAGGCAATAAATCGCTATTTGGAGCTAATGCAAAGTCACGAACAAAAACCATTCCAAGCCTGTATGGCCATGGATTCAAATAAGACTTGCCGCAATGGTGCTTCGAAAGGGGGCTTTCGAGTAGGCGGAGCGCCTAAGTTAAGCTATGATGCTATTAAAAACAAACTGCGTCTTAAGATACCAAAAGTTCAGATCTTAAAGTGGAAGCTCGGTGCAGTACTACCAAATGCTGAGCAAGACATGGATTTAGAAATAGGTCTTGAGCTGTTGAATTCAGGTTCATTACATGTCTTTAGCTCCTATGCAGGGAAAAAACAAAACGCAGATAAGAAGTCGGTACTCGCATTTTTTCAGCGCTATGCTGACCCTCGGCTTATGTTGTCTCGAGCATTTGATAATGTGATTATCAGTTTGATCATGAATTTTATTGATGCCCAGATGAAAAAAGGGAAGCAACTGGATCTTGCCGGGTTGGAGTCTATGGATCATTATGGCATCCACGCTTCTAAATCAAAGATCGTAGGGCTTGAGCTCTTGCCTGATTCGATAAAAGTCTATTTAACGCTCAATGATAAAGGCTTAGAAGAGCTGACATCAGCTACTTTTGGTCACAACTTCAAATGGCTGCAATCAGCCCTCAAGTTACGCAAATGGTTACATCGGGCAAGGCAACGTGTGGGAGCTAAAAGAGAGCTGGAACAGCAGCAGATAGAAGCTGCATTAGAGGAGGGAAAGGCACATGAAGAAGATGCTTTGGATTTGGCTTTTGACGTCGACTAGTGCTCAGGTCTTTGCTTCTAAGCATGAACCAAAAGAATCAGCAGCTACCCTAGAAGCCGCCTTAATTTTGCAAGCAGAAAATAAACCTGAGCGAAGGGATAGTCCAATACCTTTAGCAAGTCAGGAAGTTTTAGAGGAATCTCTTTATGAGGAATCTGATGAAGAGACGCCTCTAGTCAAAACGTCACCACCATTATCACCAACACCAACAACGATATCAACAGCACCAGAAGTAGCTGTTTCGGCTTGTAGCAGCTGTGCAGCGAAGTATGCTGCTATGGCCAGGTATAGCAAAATTACTGGTCCGTTGAGTCTAGGGTTCAAAGCTATTGTGCCTATCTTTGGATGGGAGTGGGTGCTTTTAGAATATTGGGGGCGCCAAGAAGTGAAAGAAACTCTAGCTGGCGCTATAAAGCCCTGTTATATCGGGCTTGACACTATTGCCTCACATGGCGTTTTGCCAGCTAAGAACTATCAGCTGGTAGCGGATATTCTCACTGAGGCCTCAGCAGCAGTAAGCAGCAAC
>CALBMD010000239.1 GCA_937896265.1 uncultured Pseudomonadota bacterium | reverse complement strand
AAGCCTGGCGTTCGTCGTTCATTTGCTTGCCTAGTAACTTACTGTTTGTTTCTCGGTTTTCTATGATTTTTTTTAACCTGCGTGCGCTGTCTTCGGGAGAAAGGAAGCTTTCGTGAAAAGATAAGTCAGCAAGTTTATAGAGGTCCTTGCGCAAGTTTAATAAACTATCAATTTGCTCCCGCAGGCGTACCTGTAAGGCATTTGGGTCGGTCTCTGCAAGTAGAGTTTCTAGAAGAGGGCGTCTTTTTAAACCGCCTGTTTCTCTTATAATGCGGTAAGCTGCAACATTGCTTGAGCAGTCTAACCAAATAATCGTACCAATTTGTTTTAAGATTTCAATGCTTTCTAAGCTTAACGCTCCAGCCCCTATAGCAATGACATGGTTATTGATGTCAAGTAGGGTGGTCAGAGATTCTTGCTCTTTTTCACGAAAAGCTTGTTCGCCTTGGTCTAAAAAGATTTGGCGGATTGATTTGTTAGTAGAGTTCTCAATAAAATGATCTAGGTCCAAGAAACCTAAACCAAGTTTTTGAGCCAAGCAGCGACCAATCGTCGTTTTACCAGAGCCGGAAATACCGACTAGAATGTAATTCGCTCTTGCTCCATCTCGTTTCGTCTTTGCCAACTCAGCCTTATGCTCCACAGCGATGTTCTCTACTATCTTATTTTACACTAGTCTTCTACAATGCAAATTGTTCTGAGCCGTGCCTTGGTGGAAGCGGCAAGTGGTCGATGGTAAGGCCAAAATGATTCTATTGCAAACAAAAAACGATACTCTCTACTGGCAGTTACAAGATCCAAAGGCTGGAAACTCAATTGGTACTTCGATGATGAGCCAGTTGGTGCAAGCCTTGCGAGAGCTCAAAGCACGGCTTCGCAGTGACAAAGCGCCGCGAGTTTTGGTGGTGTCGGCCTCCCCTACAAATGGGCTGTGGATAGCTGGGGGCAATCTGCGAGAGTTGGCACTCTTAACTGCTATCGAAGTGCGTCGCTATGCCCAAACTATGGCCCGGCTTTGTGTAGAATTAACAAGACTGCCCATCCCAGTTTTAGTAGCAGTCGATGGCAAGGCTATTGGCGGTGGTGTTGAATTAGCATTAGCAGGCGATTTGATCTTAGCCACGAAAGCCTCTTCATTTCATTTTAAGCAGTTAGATGTAGGTTTAAGCCTTGGCTACGGCAGCACTCAACGCTTAGTACAAAGCGTCGGTTTAAGCCGAGCTCGTCATTGGGTGTTAGGTCGCAGCCTGATTTCTGCTGATCAAGCGCTGGACGCTGGCTTAGTATCTGAAGTCGTTGCTGATAGCACTGCTTTGTCCGAGCGAGTTGCGGCTTTGGCGCAAGAGCTGGAGGCTATAGATCCTTTTTTATTAGCTACGCAGAAAAAGATGCTTTACTTAGGGCATGAGCGAACAGTAAAGCTTGATCTGGCTAGCGAACAAAAGGGTTTTCTTGCTGTATGGGGCAATCCCCAGCATCGGAAATTTTTGGCTGATTTTCACTCTCGTTCAGAGTAAAAGCGTGCAGCAGACCCGTGGGACGGTGAATTTCTGCGAATAACCCAGGCAGCCATTGAGGGCGCAAAAGTGAGCAAGCAATCCATGTTAGGTCCAAGACCTCGCTTGTGAGCGGCGGGCGATCAAGTAGCCTATATCCCATGTTTAACAAAAGTTTTTTTAGCTTGCTGCGTGTTTCTTTGTCCAAGCTTGGATCGAGGAAAGCGCTGCGCGGTAGGTCAACAAAGCTCATGGTTGCAAGCACCATAGCTAACACAGACTCTCGTTTTAGGCTCTTTGGGCATAAAACTAGCTTCTTTAACCCTAGATACCTTAGAGCGATAGAGCGCAATAAACTTTGCCTTAGCGTTGGTATAGGGTTTGTATAAAGGTCTGTAAAACCCGCCACAGAAATACCTTGGCGGGTTTTTTTCTCTAAAGAAACGCCTAACCGCTTGAAATAGCCAGCAGGAAAATAGGACAAAAGCTCGCCATCCCGCCAGTGAGCAAAGGCTCCATCGTACCAGCAGTCACCTATCCACCCCATCGGAGACAAAGAAAAGACATCGCCTTTTTCTGTAGGTGCTTTAGGCCATGTTATTTCTGGTTGATCAAAAAAAGCCACAGGCTCAATATAGATCGTAAACTCTGGGCAGATGATGGGAAAATTCTTGCTAGTAATTACCTCTCGTACATGTATAGCGCTATGATGTGAACCTTGCCAAAACACTGCTTCTAAAATGGGGGGAGATCCTTGCAGATCAACCTCGATATGAATAAGGGGCTCATGGCCTAAGAGAGGTTGAGCGGATCCCTTTAGCGAAACAAGGATGCGGAGATCACAAGGATGCTCTGTTTGTGGGGGTAAGACGGTGTTTTCAAATGCTAATTGCACGTTGCTCCTAATGATCTGGGAGAAATTCTTGCATCAAATACAGCTCTTGATTATTGATAAAGGAGTCATTTTTAGAATCATTAGCATCAGATTTCTCATATTGTTGGATAGCTTGTTTTAGCTCTGGGCCAAAGTCGGTAAAGTGCTCTCTTATTCGGGGGTTTGCTTGATAAATTTCATGCAAAAAGGAGTAATCCATTTCTAAATGAATCCCTAACCGCATGCTTAAATAGAAACATAGAATAACTGGTCCTAGATCGGCAAGAATCTTTTGGACTTTTTCTTTATCATTGAAATCCTTATAAGGGGTATATCCATGTTTTTGAAAGATCACATTGATTTGGTTTTGGAATCGAGTCGTTAACTCAATCAGAGCTTTTTCCCAGCTGTTATGATTACGCTCGATTCCCTCAGCGACGTCAGTCTTGATCTTATTCCAGGCCTCAGTCGTAGTTGGATCCAAGAATAGTTTGATAATTGCATCGTCAACTACTTCAGGATCCCCAACCCAAAATTGGGCTGAGATGGTAAAAGAGAGATGCTCCGCGGTTTTGTTGTAGGCGTCCCATAGATCCACTGCATCATTACTGGCACCAGCGTTGAATTCCCCCAAAACTGTAGATTCGATAGACGCGGTGATTACTTGATTAGTTTGATCCCAGATCATCTGATTAGCTATAGTCATTAGGATTGGATTAAACTGGTTACGCTTTTGTGCTAAATAGCTAGTGCGCTTTATAAAAGCTTTAGAGTATTTTTGTATTTTGGCAATTTTTTCCTCATTATTTAGGTGGCTAGCAATGATTTTGTTAAGAAACTCAATGAACCTGGTGAAGCTGCGATAAGTATAGCTTTTGGCGACACTTAGATGACTAATGTTAAGATTTTGGGGTTTATTGAACCAAAGACCACTCGTATGTTTTTCTCGGAACTCAGGCTTTTCTGTCATCCTAATAAAAGCTTGTGCATGGTTTTTAGACACCGTCAATAACCTTTTATGATCATCGGATGGTAAAAAACTAAATGTATACTGCCATATATCTGTTGGCAACTCTTCTGCTGTTGAGGCAAAGCTCTTAACAGTGATAAACAGAATTGAAAGTAAAATAAGTCGGTTCACGAAATTCCTACGATTTTTATTTGTGAAGTATTCGGGCGAAATTATCAGATTGAAGGTTAAGTGTCAAATATCGGTTCCAGGCGTGCAGAGCTACCCCATCTAAATTGCTTTGACGACTAGAGAGCAACGCAAGGTCTGGAAAAATTACGCGACTGGTTTCCAAAAAAAAGCTTTCTTGG
>CALBMD010000238.1 GCA_937896265.1 uncultured Pseudomonadota bacterium | reverse complement strand
TGGGAGACCATTAATCTTTACTCAATAATACCTGTGACGTTATTGATGATTGCAATTGCCTGGCAATGGTTGGTTGGAATACGGAAGCACTTCCCTGCTTGACACGCTCAACTAGACAATAAATAAATCAAGCACACAGGATTGCCGGTGGCCGTTAACGGTCTTACTAACACGTCTAGATAATCCAAACAGAATCTATAACCTCAAAGGAGGCGCAAATCCTGCCTTTTTTACCGTTTCGCCTTCCAGCAGCATATCGATCGAAATGCTGTAGCCGGTCATAATGCGTGCTGCCTCAGCCAGTACACCTAGCTTCATCGAGCAATAGCAATCTTAAATAGTTGCCATGTCGGCATATCGGCCAAAGCAGACATCGGGCTGGATTAGATTAAGCGTCTGCTTTCTACCCAAAGCGGTAGTTTGCTGCTTTGAAAAGCAGCCTTTCGGGAACGTCCGAATTTGCAGGAGGTTCGAGGCTTATCGTGCAACGCCGGGCGACCGAAGGAAGCAAGGTTGATCGCCATGTTAGAACTGATTAAACATTAACAGCCCTAGCTAGAATCTCGAACTCTAATGACGAGAGTCTGTCCTGCAACAGTTGCCGGTTTGCTGGGTGATTAGCGTCATAATTGGTAACAATAACATCAGATATGTTGTCAGAGTCTCCAATTGCGGCGGACATGGCTCTATCAATATCAGGTACGGTCTCGTCCCAAAAAACGACATCGCATTCGTAGTTGAAGTCCTTGTCGAGTCCAAAGGCACGTCTTGTTATGTTGCTGCTCCCAATGATGCCAACAAGAGGGACTTTCGCTTGTTTCGCTAAGAAAACCTTCGCATGCCAGCCCATGCTTGGTATGCGCATTTGGATCGCCGAGAAGGAAGGACATTTGTTTTGGGCTTGTAGTTGATTGAAGAATGTTGAATACTGCGCCCTCCAGCTATACGAGTACAACCCAAGCGTTGTGAGCTTTAGCGGATTGCCTTTCCGATGTGAAATCAGATCAAAGTCTGCGCCGGCAGAATACTTTCCATCATCTTGAAAGAAACCACTGCACAGGAGCGCGTTGTCGACAAGATCTGTTCTCAGCGCCCCAAGAATGGCAGCTCGGAACCTGTTCACCGATCCGGTCTTACGTAGAAATATCGCGACGCGTTTCATAAGTTCTAACTGGTAGCAGACAAAACATTCTTTTGCATGTGGGCGAGAGACTGTAACCGGATATCTTTCTATTGATCGACCGGCTCGGCTTTTCGGTTAGGCTCTCTAAGCTGTAAAGCTATGCATTTGTTGCAAGAGCCACATTTATACATTTCAGCACGTCATCATCTCTTCCAAGAGCTACGGGAAAACCTTTGACGTTGAGAATCTTGCTCTCAATCGAAACGAGAAGCTTTTCTCCTTCAACAACCAAACCAAAAATTTTTGATCGATCCCCCAAGATTGACCGGGCTAACACGTTGAAGCTTGGTGACGAATCGCCATTTTTGAATCTGGCGTGTGCGGGAGAAACCACTGAAAGCACCAGATCTCTTAAAGCATCTGCCTCACAAACTACATCGGCATTGGAGGCGAATTGGATGCAGCGCACCACATCAGAATAGGCGGTATGTATATCTTGGGGTAAAAGCTGATTAAGATGGTCAATCTCACTTACGGCAGCACTTGCCTTCCCGATCGAAGTGAATTGATCTGAATCTAAATAGTAGGACTCAATTGATCCCTTACGCAAAATGAAAAGTCCGCACTGCTCCAGCAAGTCCAACAAGGTAACAAATCTATCTTTGATACTCGTCCAAGCTTCATCATCAGCCAGCTTGGATAACTTAACTTCTTCGATTGTAAATAGCGCACTGAATGCAGATCGACGCTTAGCTTGAGCCTCATCATCGACATTCCTGTTCACCCAATATGGATGAGCTTCGGCGTAAGTTGAAATTTCATTCCACCTACTGTCAACCAATTTACAGAAATCTGCGTATATCTCGCGAGCCATTTGACTAGCAGAAGAGGAACCTAATTTACTTGCGAACTTGTCTGCGGCAGGGTTATCGTTCAAGTAGGAGTTAACAAGCTCAACTCCATCGGCAATGCCATCTGCGTCTGCTAATGCCACTGGTGTCTTTCCGAGAAGCCGCAGCAACTTACCAACGGTCGGCATCTGGCCTTTGCCGATAACTGGGAGCAGTTGCGACCCGGCAGCTTCAAGATGAATATTTAGCTTATTGCCGAGCGCACTGCAAATGATTACATCAGATGGCCCTTCAACTAGTAGAGGCCGTTCGGAAAAAAGTGCCAGTTTATGCTCTTGGCCGAGTCTTGCAATTAAACTTTGTATTTTCTTATTTTTCAATTCGCCTGCGTCAGCTGGAATCTGTACGGGATCAGCCATGAGGTCATAACAGAAGACTAGAGATAACAAGTCTTCTGGGCTTTTGATTTCGAGCATTTCCGTTGAATGCGTAGCGATTATTACAATCTTCTTATTTCCTCCGGTCTCAGGATATCCAGAAACACTGAGGATTTCATTCAGAAGAAATGCTTGCAATTGGGGGTGCAAGGAAACTTCAGGTTCATCCAGAAGCAGCGCACCAACATCATCGTCATAAAGCGCGGCGAGTATTCCGACCAGTTGCATCAAGCCCGATGCTTCTCGGCCGGATGAATATGGTTTTGATTCTATATCCAATCGGGAAAAGGATATTTTTAGTTCCCCGCCATCCCAGTCAATAAGAACGTCACGCTTGAATAACTTACGCAATCGCTCCTGAATTTTTATCAGGATATCGGCCCGTTCTGCGAGTGTTTGGAAGTCTCCATTTAACGTTTCCATCTGATGCCTGCGAACAGCATCACCTTTGCTACCAAAGGTTGCGGCATCGTATCTTGGTGAACCTCCGCGATGCCCGTCATAGTCTGACCTGAACTGCTCCAACAAGCCCATTCGACCAGCTGAGAGGAATCGCACGCGTTTCCCATTCGTATGCTGGTTAAGACTTTGCTTTAGACCTCTTAGAAGATGTGTCTTGCCAGATCCGTTTGGCCCAAGCAGAACCGTAAGGCCACGGTTTAAAGTAAATTTACGAGTGAGATTGCCGTTGTAGCTATTAACCTGTGCTGTCAGTTCTAGAGGAAAACCCACTTGGGAGGCTCCTTATGCATAAATTTGAATAAACGACATCATTATCCGTTCACGTCTTTACTTGACAGCTTGTTTGGTTGCTGTTGCTTTTTAATTTTGCCTCCATTTGATCCTGGCAGCAATCTTGATAGACCCTAGAACGACTGATTCGGAGTAGATTTTCCACGGTCAGTTCCTGTCCGGTAGCCGACTCTCTATCTCAGCTAGCCTGATGTCTGCTTTGGCCGACAACCTGCCCTAAACTGCCGCTACCTCTACCGCTTCAACCGCCAAGATCCTGCTCAGTTCTTTTGGGTCAATTCCAACCAAATACCCCCGTCGACCACCATTGATATAGATGCGATCCAGTTCCAGGATTGAGCGTTCCACGTAAATTGGCATGCCGGTTTTAGTACCAAAAGGGCTGGTTCCGCCAACAAGATAGCCAGAATGTTTATTCGCCACCTCGGGCTTACAAGGCTCTACCTTCTTGCAACCGATTTGCCGCGCCAGTTCTTTGGTTGATACCTTTCGATCCCCATGCATGAGCACGATGAGCGGTTTCTTGAGTTCGTTTTCCATGACAAGCGTTTTAACGACGGCGTGCTCATCCACCCCTAGCTCTCGGGCGGAGACGCTTGTACCCCCATGCACTTCATAGGCGTACAGGTGATCGGTAAACGCTACCCCGTTTGCTTTGAGAAAGAGTGTCGCTTGGGTTGTTGGGCCCTTGGTGTCTTTCATAGATAAGCGCTAGCGCTTCTCCCGTGCCTGTTTGATCGGGTCAAGCAAGCCACGTAGATCGTTGTGATCGATCGTGTGCATCAACTCCAGCAACTGCCCAATCTCCCCGTCGGGAAAACCCTCACGCGCAAACCATGCGAGGTAGCTACCCGGCAGATCCACCAGCAAGGTGCCTGCATGTTTTCCAAAAGGCATCTTCCAGGAAACGAGCTTTTCAAGTGAGTCTGGATTCACATCAAATCAAGCCGTATGCGTCCGCTACACGCGCACTGGTTATATGTATTGAGCACTACTCGTCTCCTAATCCTTGCAGAAGAGCCATAGCCGACTGCTTTCTTAGCCGTGATAATAACCACTTAGGCCTAATTTCTGCCACTATATAGCTGTACCGCATTGATATACTTCAAATAAATGATCAAACCATCTCA
>CALBMD010000237.1 GCA_937896265.1 uncultured Pseudomonadota bacterium | reverse complement strand
CTTTGTTTATACCACTTTTAAACCAGCAGTTGCTTTCCATCTTTTTCTTACTTTGACCAGTTCACTTGTACTGGTGTTAACCGTTGGTAGGCCGGAACAATGGTTTATCTATCGTGGCCTAACTCTTCTTGTTGGAACGGTTTTTATCAATCTTGTATGTAAAAAATTTATTATCCCTCGTCTTGATGTTAAAGCTCTTGAACAGGTGAGTGATTTTATGAGTGTAGCTTGGCTAAAACATGCTATCACTACTTTTAATATCTGTGTTTGTCTAGCTTATTTATTTGGTTTTATTGCTTAATGCCAGCTCTCTCCTAAAAAAATATAAACCAAAACGAGTGGTTAATGAAAAAGATACTATTTTTATTATTGATCGGATGGCTTGTTAATTGTGCTAATTCCAAGAAACATGGTTCGAAAGCTTCATCGCAGCAGCTTTATTCGGCATCTTCCCTTAGATTAACAATCGCTAAAGATATTCTAGATATTACCAATAAATCGTTAGCTCAAGATACAAGCGAGACGATATTTAACCTACGATTGAAGATCCTATCACAGCATACACCTGAAAGTTTGGCGGCAGTGCTGGAAAATCCAATTTTTAACGAAATAAAGAATGAAAATCAAGGATCGCTTTATGTCATTAGTAATAGTCTAGATGAATCTTTGGAGGAAACAGCATCAAACGCTGGACTGACTGATGATCAAACTACTGCAATCACTATCGGTAGTGTGGGTGGAGCTTTAGCTATAGTGGCAGCAGGCGCTTTTTACGTCAACTCCTCACGTTGTGCGGATATTAAGGAAGAAGCAAAAGACATCCAGAAAAAAATCGTAGAGTTTGAAGCTAAAATAAATGCATCAGAATCTTACAATTCATCTGTTTCTGCTAGCTCATCTTCGTCTAATTCTTCCAAGGGTTCTGAACGTTCCTTTTCATCTGTTGTCTGGCAAGCAGAAGAAATCAAATCTAATGTTGATAAATATAATACAAAAGCAAAAAGTATCAGAAATAAAAAATTTGCTAGCAGTATGGTTGCCGCTTTTGCTATAGCATTGATTGGTAGCTCTGTTGGAGAGACAGCAACATTAACAGATAATGAAAATCTTTCAGCAATAACGCTTATGCAGCTTGCACAGCAATTCAATCGCCTTCCTCCCGCAGGTGATAAGCCAAGCTTTGGATTGACAAGTAGCTGTCCAACTGTCCAAAGTATCGATCCTAAAGCGGCGAAGTATGAAGATATTGATATTGCTAATCTTCATCGAGTTAACCGTTTTCGAAATCATGAGAAAGATATTGATAGAAGGGCCCAAGAGATAAGAAAAGTAGTAGGCGACGATATGATTTTGCCACCTGATCAAACTTCTGAAACAACCCTTCGTTTGCTGACAAGCCTTCGTAATGCAGAAATGACAAAACTTGGCGAAGGGGCACTTGGTGTGGCCTATCGTGTTAAGGTTAATGGCAAAAATTACGTTTTGAAAGAAACAAAGCAAAAAGATCCTGCCTATTTAGCACAAGAAATTGCAGCCAATGAGATGGCTCCGAAGCATATTGGCATTACACCATACTTTGGAACTGTAAAAATCAAAGGTGTTCCTCATATGGTCTTTGAGAGCGGTGATCGAGATGTTGCAAATCGCATAAGGCTTTTGCTTAAAACTACAGTTGGCCAAAAAGTAATAGAGAAGGTCTATACTAATCAGAAAATTGTTAACTTAGCTAAAGGTATTCAAGCCCTTCATGGGAAAGGCGTGTTGCATGGAGACATCAAATTACAAAACATTTTGTATTTTCCGAAAGGAAATGATTTTGAAATGAAGATAGCTGATTTAGGTGGAGCCACTAATGGTGGCGGGGGTAAATTTATGTTTACACCTGGTATTTCTGCTGGGCCAGAGGGCATTTTTTTTGCTTGTTGTCGCAACAAAACAACTAATGAAATCGAGAATTTTCTAGTAAACATAAGAAACTATAGATTAAGAGAAGATGAGAAATTAGTATCTAAAGCTCTTACAAGGCTTAGCCCGAGTAAAAATTTGAATCAACAAGCGGTAGATATCAGGAACCTTTTTCAGGGAAGGCATCCAATAGATCCTTTTGCTATCGATGTTTATGGCCTTGGCTATGCAATCAAAGAGTTACGGCCTGCGCTTTTTTCTGAAATAGACCTAACTCCAAAAAGATTAGCTGAGAAGAAGTTCATTGAAAGCATGATTTCCCCTGATCCAAGAAAAAGACCAAATATTGACAAAGTTGTTGATTTCTTCAGCACATAGATATTCTTCGGCGCGAAAGCGCCAAAGACACATTCTGATCCGAGGCGAAGGATCTCGCCAGAATCTAGCTCCGCGTGGCTTTATCGCTCATTTCGTTTTCTATGCCTATATTACTTTTTACTATTCCAGCTCGTCGGTTTGGGCCGCTTTTGTAAACTTGTTCAGACTAGAGGAAAGCAGGTCAAAGAGGTACAAGCGAGACAAGAAAAATCCACTTCACTAAGGCTTTAGCTCGAGCTAGCCGAAAGGAAAGTAAATAGCTTTCTTTCGGTTAGGAGCATATAATGCTAGCATTCTCATATCGAGCTTGGCTCGCAGTAGCAATTTCTCTGCTTCCTAACCTAGTCTTGGCAGGAGATCTTGTTTGGAATGGTTTTTTTTCCACAGGTATTGCCGCGACTAATGCTAAATACCCCTATCAGGGAACTATTACTGGTAAGGTTCACCCTGAAGAGCGAACCCTTCTTGGATTAAATCTTAATAAGTCAATTGATTCTCAGTGGCGCTTGGTTGGGCAATTTGTAGCCCATTCAGGAGAATCAGATTCTGCATTGAAAGCAGAATGGGCTTTGGTAGCTTTTGTCCCTAGTAACTCATTCGAAGTAAGAGCAGGGCGTCAACGATTGCCATTATGGATGGTGTCAGCCTATTATGGAGTGGGTCATGCCTATCCTTGGGTTGAGCCCCCTGAAGAGTTATATTCTCTATTTAATCTTCAATCATTTGACGGTATTTCTACTACTTTTCACTATACAACTGGCCAAGCTGCTATTCATATCTTACCCTTTTTTGGAGAAGTTCGTGTTGAAGTGAGTCCTAATGCGCCAACTCAGCAGAGCAAATTGACTGGATCAGATATGCGAGGTATCAGTGTAGAAGCTGAAGTTGATGATATCATGCTGCGCAGCGCTATTGTGCGTGCTAGCTGGGATCTAAATCTAGCCCCACAGATTCAACTAGGGGTAAGAGATGTGCAGCTTGTAACTTTTGGTGGTAAGGCTGCTTTTGGTAATACTTTCGTGATGGCAGAGACCGCAAATATGCAAGACTTTGATCA
>CALBMD010000236.1 GCA_937896265.1 uncultured Pseudomonadota bacterium | reverse complement strand
GATTGAAGGACGAACAGGCTTTGCTGATTTTTACTGGTCCATGTCCTATATCCATCGAAATACTTCCTTGGTCATGGAATCAGCTCGCCGCTAAACAGTTTGTCCTGAGTCGCACCCTAACTCGATGTAGCTCTGCTCTAACGAGCGACTTAAGGCTAGTTTTAAGGCCGTTGAACCCTGCTCAGGAGCCCAGGTAAACAACCGAAACCCTAGCAGCTCACAAATAACAGGTAACCTTCTCCATGCAGCTTCAGCCCATTGCAGATCATGCTGCCGGTCAAGCTGTGTACGGATCTCAAATAAAGCTTTGCGAGCATGACCTTGAGCTAAAAGGCAATCTAAAAAAATCCCCCAAACTTCAAGCCGAGGCTCGCCCTGAACAAAATTTTGAAAAAATAGGGCACCATCTTGATGCGGTGTAAGCCCCCATAACAGCTGCATGAATTGCGAAACCATCTCTTGGGTAATTTCCTCTGATGCGCTGTTGTGAAAAAAACTCTCTAATGCCCACTTTATTTCGTTAGCAAGCCCCAGCTCAATAGGTTTTGGCTTTTTAGTATCAAGCAATCTCTGCTGTAAGAAATCAAAACTATGCTGCCAATCTAAATCTGCTAAAATTTTTCGACCGATAGAAGATAGTACCACCCCAGCTGGTGGATCTTTTTTAGCTATTAGGGGATCTGCTATCATCTCCTCTTTTAATTCTAAGACCTCATGATAAATCTCATCAGACTCTATAGACTCTACTTTTTTAAGACTACTGTTAGCCTTGATATGTAGCGCTACAAGTGACTTAGGTTGATAGTGCAAGATCCATTCAGCAATTTCCACTGCTGCTTCAGACTGTCTAGACTGATAGAGCTCTGCCATTTCTATCAACCATCGAACCTTGGTCTCAACGTCCTCTATATCTATTATTAAAGACAAATAAATTTGCCTAAGCCTTTTATCTTCAGGCCTCTTAAAGAGGCGCTCTCGAATTTCAACTAATCCATGCAAAATTTTCATAGTCATAAGCTAATGATAGCATAGGGCACAGCCTGTGCTGGACAAGCGCGATATATCTCGCATATCATGCGCTATTCCCCCAACTCGAAGAGGAAAATATGTCTGTTGAACTCTGGAAAAGTCGAAATATTCTCAAAGCCGCAATTCGTGATTTTTTTGGTCATCAAGAATATCTTGAGGTCGATACACCAATCGCCGTACCTTGCCCAGGCACAGAACGCTACCTTGACTACTTTGCTACTTCTTGGGTAGATCATCATGATCGCCCTCACTCGTTATGGCTGCGATCCAGCCCAGAGCTACATATGAAGCAAATAATGGCTAAAGGCGCTACAAAGATATTTCAGATATCAAACTGTTTTCGCAACAATGGCGAGTTAAGCAAATGGCACCATCCAGAATTTACAATGCTTGAGTGGTATGAAGCAAATTTTTCTTGGCCAGCTTTTATGGAACAAACACTCTCTCTTCTTAGAGAAACTTATGAATACGTTAGCCGCCACCTTCCGACAGATCCTAAACTTAATATCTCAACATTTCGTTACATCACCTTAAAAGAAGCTTTCTGGGAATTTGCTGGCCTTGAACTCATCGATGAAGATCCAGAGCTAGCCAGCAAGGCCAAAGATAAAGGCATTGTTTCTGTGCAACCAGGCGAGGACTTTGATACAGCCTTTTTTAAAATCCTGCTTGAAAAGATTGAACCAGAGATTGAAAAATTAGGTTCGGTAGTACTTCATGACTATCCAGCATCACAGGCAGCATTAGCTCGCATTGAAGATGGTGTCGCTCGAAGATTCGAAGTATATGTGCGAGGTATTGAGCTTTCTAACGGCTTTTTTGAGCTCATCGATGCTAAAGAAAACAAGAAACGCGTTCAAGAAACTAACACCTTCCGCCAAGGAATAGGCAAGGCTGTAACACTAGAAGACGAACATTTTTACCAGGCCTTGCACCAAGTGCCCCCCTGCTGTGGTAATGCTCTAGGCTTTGATCGTTGGCTAGCTTTAATACTTGGCCACCACAATCTCGATAAAGTTGTGCCGTTTCGAGCACAAGCTCCATTTATCCCAGAAGCACACTACTAAATGATAATCAAGCTTACGCCTCAGGCCTAGTTGTTTTGTCTTTTTTAACAACAGCCTGAGCTTTTTTTGACATCACTTCATACTGCTCTTGCAAAATAGCTACTGGCGTTAAAGAGCCTTTATAAAAGAGCACGTGCGATAATACCATCTTCATCCACCCAGCATGTTTAATCGCCTTGTAAACGCCAGGTTCAGGGTTAGTCACCAAATCATAATCACTATAGCCGCGGGTTTTAGCTAAAGCAAACACCTCAGGAACAATCGTTAATACCCTCTCATGCTTAATCTTCTGTTTCACCTCGTCGCTAAAAAGTCCGACTTTATGAGCCTTAACAAATTGCTTAGCGACATCTTCTTCGGTTAAGCGTGTTGTAGGATATTGATCAACAACATATTTAATATAAAAATCATGAATCCTACCTCTAGCATGTTTATGCTTTTCTTCTGTGCGAGCTTTAAGCAATCCTTGATGAATATAGGAAGCTTCGACTAACTTAAAGAGCTTTTTATATTGAACTTTATTTAAAAAAGCATTCCCACCCTTGCCCCCTAAGAAAGACGTACCTGAAACATGTGCTGCGTTAGCAGCTGCATCGAAAGCAAGAAAGGTAACAGCTGCTAAGCCACCTAAAACTCCACCTGTAATGATAGTACCAACTGTAAGAATCCCTACTTTCTTAGCGACACTTTTTTTATTATAAAAACGAAGTTTACGAATATCTGCTAGTGGGTCTTCTCCTTCTATCACAGCATCATCGTCATCTTCAGCTTCTGTGCCTATTGAGCCAACTGTAGATCTTTCATCATCTTCTTGAACTACGACTGGGTAAGAAGCTTGACCCCAAAACGGCATCCATAGCGCCAATAACATTACCAGGAACCTGCTGCTACTGTACATGTGACCCCCAAACATCTTTACATATATATGATTTAATTGCTTTATATCGGTTAAGTTACATGCTTCTAAAACCTCAACGCAAGAGTAAATTTTTATTGTGCTGCTAAATAAGATCGACTTTCTTAACGATAAGAAAGAAAAGCACTGTGAAGTCATGGAATTGTAATGAACCGACCGGAACCAAAGATTATCAAACAATGGCTAATGCAACTGGTTGACTGGTTCCTACCTGATGAAATTCGTAATGATCCAGAAACTTACCTCCGCGGCAAGGTATTAGTCCTACTAGCTTTTGCTATCTTTATCCTGCTAATTATTTGGGTACCATTTAATTTCGAAACGACACCTGGCGCTATCCCGATTGCTATAGCAATTTTTTGTATTGCGGCCTTCATGCTGTTTTCCTTGAAAATATTGCAATCCTATAAAGCAGCTATTTTTGTGCATGGCTTTGCCTCAAGCATAGTATTAATTGCAGGAGTCTTGGAAGCTGGATTTATCAATACATCTATGACGTGTTGGATGATACTAATACCTCTTATTGCAGCTTTTTTGGCAAACCCTCCGTTGGCATTTCTTCTTGCTATTACCAATGTCTGTGCTATTGCCATACTGACTCATTGGCTACCCATTGCTGATAGAAGCCTTGATGGTGTAGTTTTCTCTATCACACCTTTGAAACTTGTATTGGATATGGGTGGCAGTACATTCTTAGTTGCAGGCGTCGCGCTAGTGTTTGAGCATATGCGCAACAAGAGTCTTTATGATAATGACAAGGTAAAGGATTTGCTCAATACCAGCCATAAGATTACAAAAACAGGGGGTTGGACTTATGATTTAAGCGAGCGAAAATTCTGGTTCAGTGAGCAAGTATTTGAGCTGCTTGATCTTGAATATCAGCAGCACTCTGATCTAAAAAGCCTCGTTAGAAACTATCATGTTCATCTAGAACCTCTGCAAAAGCTGTTTGAGAGAGCACTCAATCAGAAAGAAAAATGGGATGTCGAGCTTAGAGTATTTACCGCCAGGCGACGCACAGTTTGGATTCGTAGTATTGGAGAAATTCACTACCGAGGCCGCGATGTCATGATTGTGGGTACAATGCAAGATGTGACTGATAAAAAATTACAAGAGATCGAGAAAGAAGCTCATCAACGTGAGCTTCAAAAAGCTCGAGATAGAGCTCTCTTGGCTAGTGAAGCCAAGAGCCGTTTTTTAGCAAATATGAGTCATGAAATTCGAACCCCCATGAATGGCATCATTGGTATCACTGATTTGCTATTACAAACGCAACTTCCTCAGCATGTTCGTCAACAGCTTGAAACTGTGCAATCTTCAAGTGAAACGCTCTTAACTGTCATTAATGATATCTTAGACTTTTCCAAAATCGAAGCCGGCGAGATGAAGCTTCATGTTGTTTCATTTGATCTATTCCGCAACGTAGAAAGTATCGTCGATATGTTCCGTCCAACAGCAATGGAAAAGCACATAGATCTTTCTTTGCAAATAGACTCTTCTCTACCTACTTATATTATGGGAGATACTCACCGCTTTCGCCAGATCATAGCAAATCTTGTCGGCAATTCGATTAAGTTCACAGCTACAGGCTCAGTTAGCGTGACAATCAATCGTCAACGGGAAGAATCTACGAAGATTGAGATCATTGTAAAAGATACAGGTATTGGCATTTCATCGACGCAACTAGGACAGCTGTTTAAATCCTTCAGTCAAGCTGATAGCTCGACAACTAGGCAATATGGTGGCACAGGACTAGGGCTAGCAATTTCTAAATCGCTTGTAACTATGATGGATGGGCATATTTTCGCTGAAAGTACTTTAAATCATGGCTCATCATTTCATCTTGTTCTGCCTCTTATAGAGGGTAAGATCCCCCAAAGCGTTGATGCTCTAGATAAAGCACTAAAAGAAATAACAACCAAGCTTTCTATTCTTGTTGTGGAAGATACTAAACTCAACCAAACTATTGCATTAAATATGCTAAAAAAACTGGGGCTTGCCGCCGATCTCGCTAATGATGGCCAAGAAGCCATTGAATTTGCTAAGAAAAAACCCTATGACGTTATTTTTATGGATATTCAAATGCCTCGAATCGATGGTATTCAGGCAACAACTACAATCTTAGCAATGAAGAATCCTCGTCAGCCAATGGTGGTAGCCATGACAGCCAACGTATTTGAGCATGATCAGAAGAAATATTTCGAGGCAGGCATGGTTGATTTTATAGGAAAACCCTTCAGATTAGCAGATTTTCAAAGAGTGCTTAAACCGTTTATTTCTTGATAGAGATCAACACCATCTCCAAAGAACAAAACATAGCAAAAAAGTTAGCAGCCATCTAGCTTTGAGCAGCTATCTAGATGCCCAAGCACATGATGAATCTGATGGCATCTTTTCATGTCACCAAAAGAGACTTCACCACTGCCATGAGTGACAATACGGCCAAACGCTCCTTTTCTACTAAAGAAATGCTGAGAAAGGTCACCTGTCATATGGACATGTAAAAAATCCTGATTGTACATAGCACGCAAGCCTCGAAGACGCCCTGCATAAATAGGTGGAGCGTTGAAAGCAGCCCCTGCCAGATTGAAATGCAAGGCAGCAAATTGCGCAAGATAGCCACCCATCGAATGGCCTGTCACAAAAATCCGTTTGCCATCAAACGCATCCAAAATTTGACCGACAAAATCAAGTGCATCGTTTTCATAGCTTGCTAGAAGTCTTTGACCTTTCAAATGGTGCGAACCGATGACGATTGCTGCAGGAGCTGCAATACCTAACCCAAAACCGACTTTACTACCAACAAAAGCGAGAGTATTTGGGCGCACTATATAACTAACTGCGTCTAAAAAACCTCCAAGTATTGAGCTAACAGTTGCTATAGGGGTAGTAAGAAGACTCACTTTAGCTAGAGAATCAAAGGTGTTTTGCATACTAATGGAAATAATTGCGTGAAGATTGTCATCTACAGCTTCACCGGATGAACTTGCCCCTCTCGAAAGCATGGCCCCTCGAAAAGCAACAATCACCGAACTGCCGTCTGGTGACGTAAAAGCATCTGCGGATAAACCTTCTTTACTAAAACGGCGGTATGGGATAAACCCTCCCCTTGGTTTCACTGGCCACTGCTCGTAACTATGCTGGCTAAGATGAGCCATTGCTTTAAGCTGTGTCTCATCAATCTTAATAGACTCTTGCAGATCTCGCAGGTTAACTATTTCTTTGGCAGCAATAATGGCAAGAAGCTCTACAAAATTGTCGAATTCTGCATAATCTAATTGTATTCGTGCTAACCCGGAAAGCGCCGATCGTTTCAAATGATGAAACTTAAGGGAATCACAAGCCTCAAATGAGTGAGCAATTTGCGAAGCAACAGCTTTTGCATTAAAAGGACTTACCCCTGGCACAGCTATACTATAGCCAAGACGTTGATCACGAACCGCAAGATAGCTAAGAGAGTGATCATAAGAGCTAATGAAGTTTATATTTTCTAGATGCACCGCATCGATAGCTAAAAGAAAATGTGAGAAAAAAAGGCTGCTTATGATCAGTAGGCGACAAAGGCTCATAGGGCTCCTTTCTTGTTTTTGAAATAAGCTCAGCCTGACATGGTACTTAATGCATTGTCAAGAAACTAGGGTGAAAGGCTTTTATTGCGATAAAGTTGAATCAGAAGAAAAGGCGGAGTTAGCTCTTGTGGCAAGTCGATTGTGCACAGCTTTCACCGCAATTAAATCTCCCCAGACATTGATAGCGGTGACTGGATAGTCCCAAAACCGATCAACAAGCAAATAGATACTGATCCATTCAGCAGGGACACCGATAGTCGCTAAGACAGTATTCATAAGTATGAGACCACCACTTGGAATACCTGCTGTACCAGCAGAAGAAAGCATCACCAGCAAGAAAATAAGAATTTCTTTTGCTAAATCCAAAGGCACACCAGCAAGTTTAGCTAAAAAGATAGCAACCAGCGCCTGATAGAGAGCCGAACCATCCATATTCAAAGTAGCGCCCAAAGGCAAGGCAAAACCGGAGATTCGCGGATCTACCTGGCCTTTTTTTTCGCTAGCTTCGATACTAGCAGGTAGCGCTGCCATGCTTGATGCTGTTGTTAATGCTAAGAGGAGAGGCTTAGCCATCAAGGGGCCATAGCGATAAGCGCTAAATCCTCCCCATAGCCAGGCCATAAGTGGCAATGTTAAAAATGCATGGACAAGAGCAGCGAGGCTTACAGCGGCGAAAAAATTAGCTAGATTTTTAAGCAATGTTGCATCGCTTTTAGCTAGAATCGTTGCCAACAAGCAAACTAAAGCGGCCGGTGTAAAAAAGAGCACCCAAGACAAAACCTTTTCACAGATACTTCTACAGGTAGTTGCCAATAAGGTTGCCAGCTCTCTCTGCCTGTCAGGGAGCGCTCTGGTAGCAAAGGCAATAGCAAAGGTAAGAGTGATCACTGGCAAAAGATTTGTACCCGCAAAGGCACCAATTAAGTTGTCAGGGAAAAAAGATAGCACTAGCGTATCTAGCGCTAGAGGTGGCACCAAAGCAGTTGGTGTTTGTCCAAGAGAAATAGCTGGCGTTGCTGTCAGCACCAGATGTGCAGCTCCGATACCTGTAAGGCAAGCTAGAGCACTACTTGCAACATAAAAGAATAGAATATGCTTGGCTAACTGCGCTAAATGCTGTGCGCTTAGGGTAGAAGTGATAGCAAGAAAAATTACTGCTGCTGTAAGAGGAATAACAAGGGCTGTTAAACAGCGAAGGTAGATTATCCCAAAAATCTTAAGAAGAGGAAGAAGACTTGGGCAATATAGCACAAAAAAAACACCCAAAGCACAGGCAAAAAGTGTCGTACCTACTGAGCGCAAGGTATTCCTCCATTTAAAGCAAGAAAGAAAGCTTTAACCGAGAAGTGAAGTTCTTTGAGATTTACCAACAAATCTAAAGGATTCAAAGTTCGGTTGGGTGCAAGACGCAAGGAGGAGCGAAACCGCAGTGTACATATTGG
>CALBMD010000235.1 GCA_937896265.1 uncultured Pseudomonadota bacterium | reverse complement strand
GTGAGGAAATTGAAGATCAAATCGATGAGAGTTCGGGATTTATTCCGAATATCAGCTGGTTTGTGAATCTTTAGTTGGGACTAAATCAACTGCAAATATTTAAAGAACTTGGCAATCTGGGAAGACTCCTTTTCTCAGTTTGATATCCAAAGGATTAATTGAAGTGGCTGCTACTTTGAGCAGAACCTTTTCCCAACCTCACCTTGTTTTCTAGCCATCAAGGTAATTTAGATGCGTATGCCCTGATCTAGCGAGAGCTTTTCTAAGGCAGTTGATCGGCTCAGTTCGAAGTCCAAGAGGGAGGCGATCAGCATGCATTATTTTCCTTTGACGAGAAGTTTTTTAGGAGATAGAGTGCAGATGCTCATCTAATTTGGAGCAGCTATGCCTCATCGTTTGCAGCGTATAAGTCTTGCTTTTCTTATCTTCGTTCTTACTCCGGTGCTTGTTTATGCCTTTAATCTAAATCAGGCATTAACTCTGATTTACAGCGGAGAAATAGAGCTAGAGATTACCGAAGGACCGATTGGGCCTGAAGGTGCAAGAAAGATCGCTGAGGCGTTGACACATCCTGCTAATAATCTCCAAGCGTTGTACCTTTATTCAGAGATTGGTGATGAGGGTCTCAATGCAATTGCTCTTGCATTAAAGCATCCTAACAATAAGCTGAAAAAGCTACACATCGAAGACGGCAAAATAGGAGATCTCGGCGCTAAAGCGATTGCCGAGGCATTAACGCATTCTAATAACAAACTTCGAGTGCTTTTTATTTCTGCTAAGATTAGAGATGATGGTGTCAAAGCTATTGCTTCTGCATTGCAAGATGGTAATTATAAGATTGAAGAACTATCTGTTCACTGCTTGATGAAAAGCAAAGGTGTAATAGCTCTCGCTGAAGTATTGCGGCAGCCTAATAACAAGATCAAAATATTGTCTATTTCTGGCTATATAAGCTGCTCTGGGTTAGAAGCTGTTTCTTTTGCATTAAAGCAATTTCATAACAGGATTCAGATCCTAAAGATTCATAGTCTGATTGACAATCTTGAGATTGGCGATCAAGAAGTAGAAATAATTGCTGATGCTTTAAAGGATAATCATTGCAAGGTTGAACAACTAGAGATCTATTGGTTGTTTGGTGATAAAGGCGCCAAAGCGCTCGCTGAGGCGTTGATGCATCCCAAAAATAGAGTTAAAAGACTCAATATTTCTTTTAGTTATATTACAAATGAAGGTGCGAAAGAAATTTCTCGCGCTCTAGAGCATCATAATAACAAAATCGAAGATCTGTCCCTCCACAGTGCCGGGATTAGAGATGAAGGTGCGAAGGCAATTGCTTTTGCATTGATGGCTAGTAATAACAAGGTGCAAGCTTTCTATTTTTTAGCCAAATTTGTTACAGATGCAGCTGTGAAAGAATTTGCTCATGCATTGAGACATGTCAATAACAAGATGAAAGATATAACTTTCATCTGTCCTGAAATGACAGATGAAAGTGTAGGCGATATTGCTCTAGCATTAGAGGACGGTAATAATAAACTTCAGAGTTTGTGTTTGTGGAGCAATCATATTGGAGCTGAGGGATCACAGGCTCTTGCTAAGACATTGATAAATGTTAATAACAAACTTCAAGAGCTGAACTTTGCCGGTAACCAAGTTAGAGGTAGTCTTGAAAAATCTCTCCAGAGAGATCTAGAAATAGCTAAATTAAGTCGCCAAATAATTGCTGTCTTGAGTGCTAGGGAGATAAATAAAGTGGGTAAGCAAGCTGCTATTCGCCATCTGCCTGTTGAGCTTATTCGAATGTCGGTTAGCATGCTATTATGATAGGCACCTGGTACCTCTATCTAGGTTCGAATGTCTAGATAGAGGTTAGTTTAGTCCGGCCAAATTGTTTGTATATTGAGGCCTTTTCTCTCGTCGCCTATTAGTTCTCGGGCAATTTGACCTTCGTGCAAAATAACTGTGCGGTTGCCATAATGAGCTGCCTGCTGCAAACTATGAGTAACCATGACTGCTGTCATGTTTTTTTCTCGAATAAGTTTATCAGTCAGCTCCATCACTGTTGCTTGCGTTTTAGGATCAAGCGCTGAAGTGTGCTCGTCTAGCAATAACACTTTTGCAGGGCTAAGCATGGCCATCACTAAACTTACGGTTTGTCTTTGACCTCCTGATAGCTGATTCATGCGAGTATCTAATCTATCTTCGAGGCCAAGATTCAATGTTTTTAGGGCTTCTTGAAATTCTTCACGTAGCTTTTTGGTAACAGCAGGACCAAGGCTTAGACGTCTTCCTCGTCGGTAACCTAAGGCCATATTTTCACTAATAGTCAAATCGCCACAGCTGCCGATTAACGGGTCTTGAAATACCCTAGTAAGGTACTTTGCTCTTTTGTGGCTTGGTAGCTTAGTGATATCTTGTCCATCAATCAGAATCTTGCCGCTGCTTGGGGTATTATCGCCAGCAATGATGTTGAGTAATGTTGATTTGCCAGCGCCGTTAGTGCCAACAATACTCACGAAGTCGCCAGGAGCAAGATGAAGATCGATGCCTCTTAGAATTTGCCTATGAAGAGCTGTGCCTGGGTTGGTATCAAAGGTTATTTTTTTCAAAGCTAACATTTAACCACCTACCTTTTTGCGTCGTAAAAATGGAGCGCTCATAGCCAGCGCTATAAGTACTGCTGTAATAAGGTTAAGATCTGAAGCTGCTAAACCAACATCGGTAAGGTTTAATGCTACAGCAATTACTGCTCGATAGATCACAGCACCTAAAAAAGCGGCGATTACGGTTGTTAAAATTCTTTGCGAAGGAATCAGAGCCTCGCCGATAATTACCCCAGCAAGGCCAATAATAATCGTACCGACACCAAGAGAAGCATCAGCAAAACCGAAGACTTGAGCAAATAGACCACCGCTTAAAGCGACAAGGCCATTGCTAAGAGCTAAGCCTATAACCACCATGAAGCGATCATCGATACCTTGAGCGCGCGTCATATGAGCGTTACCCCCGGCGGCGCGGATGCTAAGCCCTAGTTCTGTACCCAAAAACCACACAACCAGACTTATAGTAAAGAGGCAGCCGATCGCCAGGCCAATGAGGGTAGCAGGCCAGTTTGTGGGCAAGTAGTTTGCCAGGCTGGAAAAAATAGTGGCCTCTCCTAAGAGAGAGAGGTTAGGTCGACCACCCATCACTCGCAAGAGATCGGAAGGCACACGTCTGAACTCCAGTCACAT
>CALBMD010000234.1 GCA_937896265.1 uncultured Pseudomonadota bacterium | reverse complement strand
AGCAGAGGAAGAAGTGCCAAGATAGGAATTACGGCTAAATCTTGTAGCAAAAGGGCAGCAAACGACTTTTGGCCGCCAACACTTTGATCCCATTTTTTCTCTGTGAGGCTTTGAATAGCAATCGCTGTTGACGATAAAGACAAGCTCAAACCGATAACCAAGCTAGCCTGCCAGCTCAAGCCTAAAGCCATAACAGCTATAGCAATAAGAGCGCTGGTCAATAATACCTGCAAGCTGCCAAGCCCAAAAATCTCTGCCTTCATTTCCCAAAGACGCTTTGGTCTGATTTCAAGACCAATAAGAAACAGCATAAGAATAACGCCAAATTCTGACATATGGCTTAAGGCATCTAAAATATCATGAGAGTCAAAAAAGAAAAAAGCAAGGATCTTACCCGCAAGAACCCCTGAAAAAAGATAACCAAGAACAGAGCCAAGGTTTAACTTTTTTGCCAAAGGCACAATGATAACGGCTGTTAAAAGAAACACAGAAGCAATGATAAAACCAATAGCCACTTTTATTCCCTACAGTCCATTACCTAGGTCAACTAAGAACTGACGGTAACGGCTCACCTCGTCAGTTAAACGCTCTCTTTGCCCATGTCTGATATCATTAGCGCCATAGACAATAAATGGCTCAGCATAGTTCATATCACAATACCAGGCAGTTTGCGCAAAAGGCGAGAGAAGAGCTGGTGCTGAATAGGGGCTATCACCAGAATAGCTACTTTCTCGGCTGCCAGTAGAAACAACATTGATCAAGGGTTTACCCTTAACAGCATCACCACCCTTACCAAAGGCAAACCCGTTAGCTAAGACGACATCAAGCCACTCTTTAAGAAGGGCTGGGCACGAATACCAAAAAAAGGGGAACTGAAGCAAAAGAACGTCACTGCGGCGAACTGCAGCCTGTTCTGCCTCAACATCAATCATAAAATCAGGATAAAGCTCATAGAGGTCTCGCACCTCAACATGAGCTAAGCCTTTAGTGGCCCCTAGAAGGGCTTTATTAACAATCGATTTTTCTAGTTTGGGATGTGCAAACAATAGCAGGATCTTCTTCACAAATACTCTAAGTTTTAGGTTTAATTAAGCTATCTAAATAAGGCATCAGTTGCTCTTCAACAAATGCTGTCTCCAAAAAAGCCCTATGGCTTATGCCGAAAGAAGGTATTGCTACAATCTCGCTTGCAGGCAAAATCTGATCCAAACGCTCAGAACTAACATTTGGCACAATACCATCGTTAGCTGTGGTAATCTGATTGCCTTCAGCATCAAACGTAACAAACAAATACTGAGTAACTATAGTAGGCTTAGAGTCACTTAAGTCACCCTGAATGATATGATAAGTTGTGGCAATTTTAGTTTCTTCTTGCCTATCATTAAGATCTTGCATCAGCTCTGAGTCAACAAAGAGTTGAGACAAGCTTTGTAAATAGTTAGCGCTCGAGCCTAAAAACAAGCTCACAAGAGGGTTTTGCAGCATTTCTTTCACAGAATCTGACACCACAAAGCCATCTAAGGGGGCGGCAATACTGATGAAATGACTTACGTTCGTCTTTGCATCCTCTGTTTGTTCTAATGCCCAACGAGAAACAATGGCACCTTGGCCGTGGGCAATGAGAATAATTTCACGATTTTCACCTAAGGATTGAAGAAAATCGGCTAATTCATCTCCTACTTCTTTGATATCCTTCCTTAAGTCGTAGTTAAAACCAAGGACACCCGCAAATCGATGGCTATCTACTACCTGATTAGCAATCTCCGACATAGACTCGAGAGCTTCGATACCTGCTGTTAGCAGTGGCACGCCTTCTTCATCTGCTATACCGTGCCCATGGACTAGCACTATAAGAGGCTTACCTGGTATAAAATTATCGTCGACATCCTCCCAAACGCCCTCAACAAAGCGGTAGAAGCCTGACTCGATTAGCATTTGATCTTCTGCAGGTTGCTGTGCCTGTTCGAATTGTTTTAAAATATCTTCAAGCTTAGAAAGAATATCAGCATTAGATTGACCATTCGGGCTCTCGAGGTTAGCAAGTGCTAAAAAGCCTGGAATAATAAGTGACATAAACAAGAGGCAACGCAAGTTTTTCATAATGGCTCCTTGAAATTCACGGAAAATCAGAGGAAGATTATAGCTTGAAAAGCCGTTTGTCAAACTTCTTATTGTTAACAAAATCTTAATCGCCAGGCGGCAATCACCTCTGAGGGAGAGTTTTGTTAAGCAGCACGGCTAACACGCATTAGCGGGACCGAACCTCGAACTTTTTGAGTTTATTGGTACTTTCAAAAAAGTTCATTTCTCGGTTTGATTACCACCAATTCGCAACTTTTTTCTTATGAGCATGGCATGCGGCTGGGCTCTCGGCGTGATCGCAAAGAAAATCTATAAGCATAGCACGATAAACAGGCTTAACCGGCTCGCCAAAAGCAGCCGTGTGCCCACCTTCTGGTAGTTCAACCATGCGCTTTTGATCACTACCAATAGCATCAAACAAAAGCTGACCTTGCGATAAAGGGACAATGGAGTCATCTGCTGCATGAAAAGCAAGAGTCGGCTGCTTCACAAAAGCAGCAAAATCTCTGGGGCTTAATTCATCGCTCACAGCATAAGATAAAGGCCAAGAAAGAAGATAAGTCACATAGTTGCGTTGCAAAACATCCTGGGCCATCTCGCGATAAGAATTAAAGGGAGAATCTAAAATCAGCCCTTTAACTGGCTTACCCAATGTAGCCACAACCGGCACAGCAATTGCCCCTCCCAAACTCTGGCCCAACAAAAACACCGAATGATCAGAAGAGACGCCCACCCTAAAACGCACAAAATCCCGAGTAGCCTCAAAGATATTTGTCCGCTCAAGCTCGCCCTTAGATTCACCGTAGCCGGGATAATCCACTGTGATCAAATGAAAACCAAAGGCTGGCAACCAGCGAAGAAACAAAAAATGAGTTGTCATGTTTTCGCCATTACCATGCAGCTGAATCACTTCACCAAAATGGGGCACTGCTTCGGAAGCATCTATCTGCCAATACTTCAAAGAGTTACCCTTGCCATCGTCATACCAATGACTCTGATAAGGCAGATGCACCTCTTGTGGACTTAGGATCTCTAAATCAAGAGGCTGATAAAAAAGACCGTTGCAGCTGGTGAGCCACCAAGCAAACATGCCCAATTTAGTAGTGGAAAAAGAAACCCAACCCATAGTTGTCCAACTCTCTTTTATTAATGAAATACCGATGAACAAAAACTTCAATACTTCGGTTGTAGGCATAAGCATATCGACTCTTCGCATGCACGCCCAAAGCATGGGTACGATCTGTTCCCGTTCCCGTTCCCATACCTTGATACTCTAGCGTCAAAGCAGAACGCCATTTATCGTTTGCAAACCAATAAGATTCAAGTTGCGGTTTCAAAGCAGCTGCTAGGTTCAATCTTCCCGGCTCTTGGTTGACATCAAACCCACACTTAAACATTGCCTGAGCAGCAAACGATTGCTGTGGCGACCATAACGTTCTGCCTAAGCCAAAATCAAAAAAACCACTAAGACAAGAGCGACAAACCTCTGGACGCAAAGCGCGAAAACCTGTTTCGAACTCCCAAGACAAGCGTTTTTCCAAAAGGACCGAATAAGGCATAGTCTTAACATGCAACATAGAAAGCGTATTAAGCAAGAGCGTATTACTACGCCCAAAGTACTCACCTTCTATATTCAAAAACTCGATGGTGGCATTTTTGGGGTAGCCTGCTGGTTTATCCAACATATCATGATGAGCAAAACGTTGACCTAAACGTATAGAACCACCAGCTTCAGGATAGTAGGCAGGTGCTAGCATCACTCTTGCTGAATCATGACCTTTATCAGGACTATCATTGAAATCAGCAACAACCTTCACCTCATCGGAAGTATAAGGTAAAGATGCACGCATTTGTAAAAGCTTAAGTTTAAGCTTTTCAGCTTTTTCATCAGCATGCTCACCATGACTAGGCGAGCGGTATTCCACATAGTCTAAGGCTGTATCTAACACATAGGCTTGCCTGGATATGGGCTGAATAGCATTAGCAAGGGTAAAATCCTCTTGCTTTGCTATCGCTTTCACGGCTTCTGCTTCAGACGAGCTTAGAGTCTTTGTTCGCTCATGATAGATGCTAAATAAAGAAGGACGGTAACGAATCTCTTTCACAAGGCCAGGTACTTCAGTGATAATCTTCACCGTATCAGAGGGAATCGCCCATAGACCAGGCAGAGCATCAACTAGACGCAAGTCATCACGAACTAAATCAATTAAAGTTAAAAGATGATAGCTACAATTTTGAGTAAAGAAGTAGTAGTCAAAATAGCTGCCCGTCAGTTCAAGGAGGTGGTCTAATAGGATTTCACGCTGATCTTTAGTTAAATTAAGATGATAGGACCATAGATCTCTAGCTTGAATACTATACTCGCGCACCTTATAAAAATAAGGAAGTGTTGAAAACACACCTGGGAAAACTCCAGTCATACCAAAGATAGGGTAGAGAATTATATTATCAGTTGTTGAATTGGCTGCATAAGAAACCCCCAAATCAAGAAGTTCATTAGACATATCGTCTACATGCTTAGCATCACGAGTGTGGGCAAAGCGTAAAAAAGTGTGACCAAAGGTAGTCGAGGGATCATCGACATAATAAGAAGAAAATACGAGCCAAATTTCCTGCGGGAAAAAAGTTTTGTACATTTTTTGATACTGCACACAATCCGCAAGACCGTTATCTCTATCCAAAAGGCCAAGCTCTTTCTTTAACCATTTATAGCGGGCAGGGAAACGGCAACGAATGGGTACTTTTTTACCCTCAATCTCAAAGAAACTCTGGTTATCAAATAGAGCATGAACATTTGTTAGTAATTCCGCTTTGGCATCATAGCTTCCTTTTGGATCGAGAAAAAAGCCAGGGTCGCTGACTTCGCTTTTGACGCCAAACAAGCCTTTTTTATAATGTAAAAGCTTTTGCCAAGTAGGGTGAGACCAAAGTTCTCTGGCAATAGCGTCATCTGAAGCTTGAGCCAAAGCCTGGGCAGTAGAAAACAAAAAAAAGATTAATGCTATGGATTTTATTTTCATAATCCACAGCGTAACCTAAATGGTCAGAGAATTAAACTTTGATTAAGAGACAACTCTAAGCGCTTAAGGTAGCTAGAGCTTTGCAGGATGCTACACCACCGTTTTGCATAAGAACTGTGATGATAGAGTCGGTAATTTCCATGGTAGTGTTCTGGCCAGCGTTGTAGATTGTTGAAAAATTGCTCTTCAAACTTTGTGATACTACATCGCTATCTTGACACTCAAGCATCTTTGTCAAAGCAGTCAAGTTTTCGCCTTTGCCTTTTACCATATCGACTAGCAACATAGATTTATTGACATTAACAAAATCATCCACGCGGGCAGACATCTCTGTTTTAGGAGTATCCACGCAGTTTGATGTACCAGAAGTAATACCAAATTCCTGATTGTAATAAAAACCATTCGTTGTGGCAGCAGATACCTGCATACGCTTTTTGAAAATCAGACTCCCCAAGCCACAACCAGCCACACCATAGGGACGATGAAAGCCTTTAGCAGGCTTTTCTTTCATCTTCTCTTCAGCATAAGCTGAACCGCTAGCGATGAAAACTAGAACACTAGTCATCGTTAACAGCAGCATATTGTTCCTCGCCCGATTTGACGCGTGCGTTGTAGCATCCAAAAAATCCTCCAAATCAAGCGACCGATCCGTAGTAGCT
>CALBMD010000233.1 GCA_937896265.1 uncultured Pseudomonadota bacterium | reverse complement strand
TCATAGCCTCTTAGCTCATGACAAACATTAATCAAGCCACCAGCATTGATCACATAGTCTGGTGCATAAAGGATACCCCTTGCACGCAGAGCGTCCATATCAGCCTCTTCATTTAGAAGCTGGTTATTAGCTGCACCCGCAACAATCTTTGCTTGAATGTCTGGGATAGTCTTTGCATTGACAATACCACCTAGAGCGCAAGGAGAATAAATATCAGCAGGTTGCCTATGGATTTGATCGACAGGAACAATGATAGCGCGATAAAGAGTCGCCATCTTAGCACAAACTTCTGCATTAACATCCGCTACTATCAGCTTGGCTCCTTCTTGATGCAGCAAGTAACAAAGGTAGCTACCAACCGCACCACACCCTTGCACAGCAACCGTAAGACCCTCCAAAGAGTCTCTCCCTTTGCTCGCTTTCACGGCTGCTTTAATGCCACAGAAAACACCCAAAGCTGTTACCGGCGAGGGGTCGCCAGAGCCTGAATGACCGACTGTCACGCCGGTGACATAACGCGTCTCCTTAGCGATTTGATTCACATCACTGACATTAATATTAACGTCCTCAGCTGTAATATAGCGACCGGCTAAGCCGTTAACATATTGGCCAAAAGCACGAAAAAGCTTTTCGCTCTTTAGCTTTTTCGGGTCACCGATAATCACCGATTTGCCCCCACCCAGAGGAAGACCAGCCACAGCTGCCTTGTAGGTCATACCACGAGAAAGCCTAACAACGTCAAATAAAGCTTCCTCATAGCTAGGATAGTTCCAAAACCGACAGCCCCCTAACGCAGGTCCCAGGGTTGTATCATGGATTGCAATGATAGCTTCTAACCCAGACTCTTTGTCATAACAGTAAGTAATCTGTTCGTGCTCATACTTGTGAAAATGCTCCTTAATCTTCATATAATCACACTCCTAAAACCCACAGCGAGGCCTGGGAAGCAAATGGTTCAATTTTTTGGAAAAAAAGTCTCTGCTTCGAAGGTAGCGAATTTTTCTCACTATGGCAAATGCAGAAAGAAGTTGCCCCAAAGATCATTTTTTGCTAAAAGCCTGGCATGCAAAATACATATGACATCGTTGTTGTCGGTGGCGGCCACGCCGGTTGCGAAGCAGCCCTAGCTTGTGCCCGTCTTGGAGCAAAAACGCTCTTAATCTCTCAATCCATGGACAAAATTGGCGCCATGAGCTGCAACCCTGCCATTGGCGGGACAGCTAAAGGCCATTTAGTCAAAGAAATCGACGCCTTAGGTGGCGAAATGGCCAAAGCCATCGATAAAACTGGGATCCAGTTCCGCATCCTAAATAGAAAGAAGGGGCCAGCTATTTGGTCCTCTCGCGCCCAAGCTGACATGCAGCTTTATAGTGCTTATATGACCACAACGGTCCAGCACACTCCAAACCTATTCTTACGCCAAGACAGTGTAGAATCATTGATTATTGAAAATGATACTGTTCTTGGTGTCGTAGGCCAGATCTTTGGCGAGATCCGAGCTTCCCAAGTGATCTTAACAACAGGCACATTCTTAAATGGCCTGATTCATATCGGCTCTTTCCGCAAGAGCGCTGGTCGAGCAGGGGATAGCCCATCTATTGGCTTAGCTGAAGCAATTCGCTCTTATGGGCTTCGCGTTGGCCGATTAAAAACAGGAACAACACCTAGACTTGATGGACGAACCATCGACTGGGACAAAACCATAGCTCAGCATTCTGATGAAGATATTATCCCTTTTAGCTTTCACACCAAAGAGATTACGCAAAAGCTGGTGCCTTGCTATATTACTCAAACCAATGAACGCACCCATCAGATGATTATGAGTCACTTAGGCGACTCACCACTTTATAGTGGCATTATTAAAGGTATCGGCCCACGCTACTGTCCTTCTATTGAAGACAAAGTGGTGCGCTTTTCTGACCGTTTGTCACATCAGATATTCTTAGAACCACAAGGCTATGATACCAGTGAAGTTTATCCAAACGGCATCTCAACATCACTGCCTCTTAAAGCCCAGATTGCTTTCTTGCAAACCATCCCAGGACTTGAGAAAGCTGAAATTATTCGGCCAGGCTATGCCATTGAGTATGACTTCATTGACCCAACCGAACTTCGCTCAAGCCTTGAGACTAAAAAGATCGCTAGCCTTTTTCTTGCTGGCCAAATTAATGGAACTACAGGCTATGAAGAAGCTGCTTCGCAAGGTCTCTTAGCTGGAATCAATGCATTTCTAAAATTTGCTGGTCGTGAGCCGCTAGTGCTTAGCCGCACCAACTCATACATAGGTGTCTTGATTGACGATCTGGTAACAAAAGGCACAAGTGAGCCTTACCGCATGTTTACCTCGCGCGCCGAGCATCGCATGTACTTACGTGAAGACAATGCTGACAGCCGGTTGACACCTATTGGTCGAGAGATTGGTTTAGTTGGCGATCAGGCCCACGAAGCTTTCTGTGAAAAACAAGAACAAATCAAAAGCGGTCTACATTTTTTGCGCACAACAAAGCTTGGTGACCAAAAGTTACCCGAGCATTTTTTAAGCAAAGCTGATAACCCAGGTACTAAGTTAGCTTCGTTTTTTAAAAAGCCGAACATTGATCTTAATGACTGCAATCTTCTTGAAGAATATGGCCATCGAGTCAAAACAAGAATTGGTATTGAGCTCAAGTACGAAGGTTATATCGACCGTGAGAAGCGAACCATACAAGATGCAGCTCTTTTAGATCGTATTAAGATTCCTGACACTCTTGTTTATGAAGAAGTATTAGGGCTTAGCAACGAAGTTAGGCAGAAATTAAAGCATTTTAAACCACAGACTGTGGGGCAAGCCTCACGTATCAGTGGCATTACACCAGCTGCCACTCAGATTCTACGTATTTGGCTAAGCAAGCGTCAAACTTCAGCAGCAAGTCCCTCTTTGTAGCCGGCCCTCAGAATTCCGACTTTTTCAGGCTCGACTTTGTAAACAAAGGGCCTTGCTAGGCGCTCATAAGACATCAAACCATTTCATTAAGATCAAGCTCCAAATCGATAAGAATACAAGGGGCACTAAAAACGGCACTATGCTAGCCGTCAGTCGTCTTTCTTCTTTATTTCCAAGAAGTGGTAGCTCATCTGCGTTAGTCGTCTTCTTAAATTCAAATCTTGATCTCATTTTAGATATGTAAAAGACAGACTCCATCACGGCGATCATCATCACAATCGCAAGCAAGCAGCCTGAAAATGGGATGAAATTTAATAACAATTGAAAAATCTTATCGAAAGGATACGGTTTGACGTTATCTACGTTGTTTATCATACTGGCATAGGAACTAAACAGAAACGATTGCGAGACTAAATTCCACATGCCTTTCTGATTGATGTCGTCTTTTTCTTTTTGAACGCCCTCGCGAAAAATTTGATAAAGATCAATGTCACTTATATTTAGAGGATTTTTAGTCATTTCTGACTCACTTAAGCTTATTTATATCAGAGGTATTGCATTCCACAATTTACAGTATTACACTCCAATTTAAAATAAGAATATGGAAACATAATAGATGTAAATGATAAGCCTCCTTCCATGTCACCCCTTCCTTGCAGAATGTTTCCATAACCTCTCTTTCCTTAATAATTTTTATCTTCACCTTAAGGAAACAAAAGATGGCTTTAGATTTATTGAAACCAAAAGGGATGCAGCTAAAAAAGCAAAATTTCGCATGGCGCGATTTAGTTCGTAACCCAATTAGCAAGCTAAATGATGACGCTTTCACTCGAGTGCGAATAATTTTGATTAATGGTCTTGAACAAGATCAAAACAGATTTCTGCACATATTGGGGCGGTTTAACCCGAAACTAAAGGAAGCAACTGCTTTACTCAGACGCCGTAAGCACCACCAGCAGACGCTAGTGCATTGGCTTTTATCTAGCGATCACTCTCCTCTTGAAACCACAATCGCATATGAACAGACTGCAATTGAAGTTACTGCTGCAATTGCTCAGCTTGAACCTGATCCATACCTAGCTCAGGTTTACCGGTTTGGTTTACTTGAAGATTTTGATCACATGTATCGCTTTGCTGCATTGATGGATCGAGTAGAAGGACGGGACCCCAATAATATTTTGCAATGTTATACAGACATCTTACCTGGTCGCCCAACCATCGATCAACACCGCTCTCCGGAAAACGACCTTCGAGAATCCTATGTTAAAGAAAAGGCAAGTGTGCTTAGTAAGTTGCATGCTCTGACAATTACAGCTGGCGAGCATCAAACCCGCGATTTTTATATGACTATTGGACCGATGTTTTCTGATCCTCTTGCAAGGCAGGTTTATGCAGAAATCGCCTCTATCGAGGAGCAGCATGTTACTCAGTACGGTAGCTTAACCGATCCAGCAGAGGGGCCTTTAGAACACTGGCTACTTCGAGAAGCTAATACGGTTTACAACTATTACAGCTGCGTTGAAACGGAGACTAACACGCAAATCAAAGCTATTTGGGAGAAACTTCTTGATTGCTCACTGGGCCAGTTAGCCTATGTCATAGAACTGTTCAAAGAGATTGAAAAGCGCGACCCCTCAGAAGTGTTGCCTGAAAATTTGCCCAAAGCACTTCCTTATGCTTCACAAAGAACCTTCGTGCGAGAAGTGTTAGCTAATGAAATAGACATCCGTACGAAAGGGACGTCTTTTGTTGCTATGAACGAAGAGGATACCCGCTCTCTTTCTTATAGAAAAATTATGAACCATGATGGGGCGCCAACGGAAATTATTGCGCAAGGCTATGCTTGGGCTCCTGGTACAGAACTTGCTCGTAACGTGATTGTATCTATGGAAAACAAAAGAAAAATGGGAGCAAAAGGAAAATGAAAAATCCTCAAACAATAGGCCTCAATAGAACCGGAGTAGGTACCTCGCCCCTGGACATTAAAACAATGTTAGAAGCGACGAAGTGTCCAAGCTCTGAAGGTCAGAGCTTTACGCAAATGCTAGCATTTCGCAAAAACTATTTTAAGGCCTCTGAAGAGATTGGCACGATTCCTCCGCCGACCACCTTGAAGGGTCTTGCAAAAGTCATTGTCCATAAGTTAACAGGCGATCATCCAGAAGTTTTCATTAACAAAATGGGTGAAAGAATTGCCTTTGAACGTTCCGGTATCAGACTTTATGATTTGCTTATCAACAAATGCCAATCTCAGGCCGGCATGAAAACCTCTATGCGCAAAAAGTTTGAAGAAATCCGGGCCAATGAAGTCAATCATTTTGAACTTTTAGTTCATACTGCTAAGGATGTAGGTATTGATCCCACTGTTCTGACACCTGATGCCGATATTAGTGGAATAATATCGCTTGGTTTATTAAATGTTGTAGCAGATCCTCGAATCACGTTCTTACAATCTCTTGAAGCTATCTTGTTGGCAGAGCTAGCTGATAATGATGCTTGGCATATTTTGATTCAGCTAGCAAATACGCAAGGGATGGATGAGATAGTAGAAGAGTTTGAGAATGCAAAATGGGAAGAAGATCAGCATCTTTACGATATTCGGCATATTTTGTCTGATCTAATTCTCAGATAGAGGTGATTTTGAGACCTAACCTTCGAACTTTTGGCGTCTCTTATGATGGTGTGGCAGCAGCAAATTATTTTCTCGACACAGGCGATAAAGCTTCTTATGATTGGAAAAAAGCCCATAGCAGAAAGACATCCAGACTTTTTGAGCCATCGAGATAGTTTCTAACAAGTTTTTAAGAGTTAGTTTGTAATAGCAGCCTGGCATAAGACGGTGTTCTGGG
>CALBMD010000232.1 GCA_937896265.1 uncultured Pseudomonadota bacterium | reverse complement strand
CATAATACGCTGTAATGCAATAACTTGACCAATAAGCTCAAGTGGTTTGTCCTCAGAAGGTCTAAGAATTGAGTAGGCATTATTCTCTGGTTTTAGATAAAGACCAAGGCGATCCTTCATAAGCCTTTTTACAGTTGCATCAGCACCAATGCGAGCTACTACGATTTCGCCAGGCTCAATTTGCTCTGTCTTTAAGACGATAATCCAGTCACCATCCATGATACCAGAATCAATCATTGAGTCGCCTGAAGCTTGAATTGCAAACATCTTATCTGGAGAAGGATATGGTCTTGAAAACATTCCTACCGACATCCGAAGGGTGCCAGTCCGCTGCTCAACCGCTGTTAAGGGATCGCCCTCTGGAAAGGAGCCAAGACAGTGGACTACAAAGGTATTGGCAGTACTTTGATGATTTGGTTCATGCATAGCAATAGCTTTGGGCGTAAGAATAAGAGAGCGGGCAGACTGTTTCAAAGGGGTGTGTAAAAACCCTTTGCGACGCAAAGCGGCGACAAGATCTTGCGCCGATCCAATCGCCGAATATCCCATAAAAGCACAAAGCTCTCGCAATGTTGGTGAAGTACCAGTCCGCTCAAGGGATGTGCGAATAAACTCTAGGGCTTTTGATTGGATTTTCGTAAGTTTAGGAGGTGCCTTAGTCATAGAAATCATCCTTTCTATTTTAAAGAGTCACTCTAAGAAGCTGGGGAGTCGTCTGCCATCCTGCCAAAGCCATGCCATGCGCAGAAAAGCCCTTGGCCTTTGAGTAAAAGACGCTAGTATTCGTTTACATGATATGGAAATTAATAGCTACACAAATTAAGGGGTTTTTAGCGAAAGACGAAAAATATTTGTCTCTTAAAAGAGAAGAAAGAAAAGGTCAACCAGGTACAGTATTTGATGAAAGTTTACTAGGCAAGGAAAAAATGCGACTTGCTAAGGGCTTGACGTTTCCGATGCTAAAGCAAGTGCTTGTAGCCGCTCTAACAAGGGGGGATGAGAGTAGTAAATAGCTGAGAATAAAGGGTGGCTCAGCGGCATGCTATGGCTTGTTTGTCGCAGTTTTTTTAGAGCTGAAATCAGCTTTTCGCCAGAAGATGTGACGCTGACAGCAAATCGGTCAGCAGCAAATTCATTTTTTCTAGAAATATAAGAGCCCAAAGGAGTAAGTATAAAATCAAATAGTCCAAACCAAAGAGAAAAGACAAGTAAAGCGCCATGATTTGAAATCTCCGATAAGAAAAATCCTTGATAAAACTCAAGATGGGGCAAACACAAACTTAAGCAATAAAATGTCAAGCCGCTTATTATAAAGGATCGTAAGAGACCAAGACGAACATGGTTGAGTTTAAAATGCCCTAATTCATGCGCTAGTACAGCGATTATTTCGTCATTTTGTAGTGATGAAACAAGGGTATCAAATAAAACAATTTGTTTTTTTGAAAAGACACCTGTGAAATAGGCATTACCGTGGCTAGTTCTTTTTGAAGCATCCATGATAAAAATACCAGAAGCTGTGAAATTTACTTTTTTTGCTAAATCAAAAATGCCATCTTTGAGTGCACCATCCTCAATCTGGCTAAATTTATTAAATAAAGGAGCCAACCATGTTGGGTAGATGAAGCTTGCAAAAAGACTAAATAAAGTCATAACTGCAAATGCCCAAAACCACCAGTAAGTACCAACATTAGCCATAATCCAAAGCAAAACAGCTAAAAGAGGAGCGCCTAAAATAACCCCTATGACAGTTCCTTTAAGCCTGTCGAAAAAAAACCCTGCGATTGTTTGACGATTGAATCCATGCCGCTTTTCAATAGAAAATGTCGAGAAAGCCTCAAAAGGTAAGGATATAACGCTTGCAGCAAAACCAAGCAGACCTAAAAATAAGAGGCCAGTTAGAATCTCTTGGCCGCCTAAACGTAGGCTAAGGGCTATGCTTAGCTGTTCAAAGACACCAAAACCGCCCATGCCTAAGAAGATCAAAAACACAGCCTCATTAATAATGTGGCTTACAAGATAAAATTTATGTTTGTCGCGAGAATAGGCTAGTGCTTTCTGAAATTCATCGGGAGAAATCTCAAGCAATGAAAGAGCCTTCTGCTGGTGATTGGGATTTTCGTAATAGGCTCTGTTAAGAATGGATAAAAAGATTTCTGTGATCGACTTTAAGAGTCTAAGGCCAATGAAGCAAGCTAGGATTGTCTGTGGTAGCGCCATAAAGTAAATTCCCAAATTTAATAAAAGCCTTGTCTACATTCATTTCTCAAGCTAACTTTCTTATAGACTATGCTGGCTTTAAGAATAAAGCAAAAAATCTATTAGCCTTGACAATAAATAACCTGAATAGCATCAATTACCACTTGTGACTCATCAAGAGCATGCAGGGCTTTTTTTCGCCTCTCTCTAATGAGTAGCAGTTCTTCCTTGGAAACAGTCGGGTTGAACTTGGCTAGCTCCTCTAGCCGATTGACCTCATGGTCTAGGATTTCCTTAGCTTTTAATTTAGCTCCTCTTAGATCCTCGTGAAACTTTTCTTTTGCACGGGTTTCTCCTTTTTTAATTAATGAAGAAACGACTTGTTGCAACTGTGGGTTTTTATGCAAAACTTCTGGGCTTAAAGAAGATAATGAGTCATGTGTTGGCAGTTTGTTATCTGGAATAAGAAATACTTTCTTGCCATCATAAAGAAGATTCAGTTCGAAAGCATTCTGAGATAAAAATCTATCGATAGCTAGAAACTTAGGCGCTGTGTTCTCAATAAGAAATAACAGACGTACCAAAATGCCGCGGTATGGGCTTTGTTGCCATTGTGCTAAGCTAAAGAGGCCGTCGCCTTTTGCTAATAGAGTAGCAATCAACCCTTCAGTAATAAAATGATCATAGCTGACAAAGTACGCTTCTTCACGCACGAGTGCGATTTCACGATCAAAGACAAAGCTATGAGCATCTTCTTTCGAAAGGCCAGGAATTTGGTCTAAAAAGGATAAGGAATCTGGCTCAATTACAATCGATCCATTGGCATCAAGGTCCATATAGTCGACGCCAAAGTAATCTAAACAAGCTTTAAAGAATGTTTCTAAAGTAACATCGTCATCGCAATCAAAAACCTGCTCTTTTAATGCCAAGCCTTTTTTTTCGTTAAAGGAATTAAGATCAAGGAGGTAATCGTTGAGGCTAGCCTGTTTTTTAGTTTGGCTTTTATAAAATTCTTGTGTTTTTGAGAGCAATTTTGTCAAATTTTTATCTATTTGCTCTGGCGTTTTTTCTACAAGAGCCAATGAAAAATTCTTAAGAAGCGAAGAAACAACCTCTTCTAAGATTAGATTAGCCCAAGAACAAGCAGTGGCAAAAGCATCAAACCCTTGATGATACCATCGCACAAAAACTTCTTCGGGAGTCTTTTCAAGAAAAGGGATATAAATAAAAATTGCCTTGCCTTGCCCGATACGATCAAGACGCCCAATGCGTTGCTCAAGGATATTAGGAAGCTTTGGAATATCCCAAAAAACTAAGTTTATAGCCGCTTGAAAATTTCGCCCTTCTCCCCCTATTTCACTAGCAATCAAAATATTAGCGCCACCCTCTTTAAGAAAGTGCACAGCTTGGATATCGCGCTCGATAGGCGTTAAGCCTTCATGAAAAAGGCTCATTTTGGCTTTATCTAGATGTTTAAGTAACATCTTATAGACTAGCTCAGCATCTTTGCCTAATCGACACATAATCAAAGTTTTTTCGTGTTGATGTGCAGCTAAAAAATTTAGTAGCCAGTCCCATTTTGGGTTTTTTGCATGACGGTTAAAATGAATGCCGCAAGCAAGATCGAGTAAAGAAGCGTCGTTTGATTGATCAATATCTGCTATTTCTTGCCAATAGATTTTAGGTGTCGCTAGAGGACAAAGAACA
>CALBMD010000231.1 GCA_937896265.1 uncultured Pseudomonadota bacterium | reverse complement strand
TGCATGCAGCCTATATTCTTTATTAAAATCTAATAAGGAGGGGGCCTAGGGGGAACCTTCCCCCGGCGCTGGGGCCTGGGGAGCGCGCAGCTCCCCAGAACACCGTCTTATGCCAGGCTGCTATTATAAACTAGCTCTTAAAAAAACTCGTTAGAAACTATCTCGATGGAAGCTGCAATTGCATGCTAAGGGTTTAGGGACATTCTCTAATCTGGCTCATCCCTTTCTCAGTTGCTGCCCAAGAAAGAGATTGATCAAAAACCTCTTTGGGCAGCTTTTTTCCCAAAAAAAAGTCCTGCCAAAGGATAGCAACTGCCAAAGCTTTTGGCTCTTTGGCCAAGAAACGATCGTAGTAACCACCCCCATAACCAAGCCTTGTACCATGCTGATCAAGCGCTAAAGTTGGGACTAAGATAAGACTTTCTTGGTTGGGAAACACCCTCTGATGAGTTTTAGGCTCCAAAACACCATAGTGACCAAATGTTAAAGAACTAGGGTCCTTATCCCAAAGATAAAACTCAAGAACTTTCTCTTTAGGCACACATCTAGGTAAAGCAAAAGTCAAATTTTTTGGCAAAAGCTTGGTTAGTAAAAAGACATCTGGCTCATTTTTCATTGGGGCAAAAAGAAACACTGAAGAAAATGTTTTGCCCGCTATCCATGCAGCAAGATACTGACATAAACTTTGACTTTTTTCAGAAAGATTTGTTTCACCCATTTCTAAACGCTGAGTTAGAAGCAGGTGACGTAATAATTTTTTCTCTTCCATGAAACTTATTATTGAACTGACACTGTAATCGGATTTGAATATTCCCAGCGCCCCGCGACATCTGAGAATGCCCCCAGACGAAGAGAGTAAGATCCTGAGGGGATACCAGCAATACTTATTTGCGTTCCTGAGGTAGCAAAGCTAAAAGATGGGGTGACAAAACCAACCGAAGATATTTCAACTCTGTAGTAGCTAACATTGTGGTCTCCTGTCCAGCTTACGACGCCGCCATTTGCTGAAAGGCTACCTCCCTCTAAAGGGGCTGTTAAAACAACATTACGGCGAATAGGCGGCAAAATAACAAAAGAACCAACCTCACTCATGCCAGCACCGTTAACTACCTGCCAGTACCAAGTGCCTGGATAGCTTTGAGCAAAACGAAGACTATTGCCCATAACATCAATCTTTGTTGCCTGCTTCATAGAACTATTGCGCGATAAAAGAACATGACCACCCGGGCTACCTTTCCAAGTGAGCTCAGGAGCCTTTTTTGTCTCATCATAAACATGAGTATAATTTTGCCCAGGAGCCTCTAAAGTAGGAGCTACTGTTGCCTCATTTCCTGGATTTACCGCATGCTCCTTGCTCTTAACTAGACCAGCGTGATTCTCTTCAACAATATCTTCATCATCTTTATCTTTTTGCTCTCCTGCCTGAAGAGGCTTAGATTCCTGAGCCTTGGCTACTTCTTCTTTCTTAACAGCAGGAGCCTGCATGTCATCATCATCTTCACCATACCAATCATCATCGCCATTTTCTTTGTGAGCACTATCTTTTGCTTTATGCTCTGTCTCTGGAGCGGTAACAATCGTTGCTGGCTCACTAGGGCCTGATGACCAAAAGTAAATGCCTCCACCTAGAATAGCTACAAGCGCTATAGCTAAAGCAATCAACTTTCCTTTGTTTTCTTCAGCAAAGCCACCATCTTTAAAAATTTGAGATCCGCCACCTTTGCTAACACCTTCGAAATTACTTCCAAGGTCTGCTGAAAAAGGATTCACATCCTGAGAACCGCCATCTTTAAAGTCATCGTTTTGAGCCATCTCTTTCCCCACTTTTGGTAGATATCTGGGTTGGCTGTCCCCTTACTAGAGGTTTCGGATATCCCTCACGCAACTTTAGACATCTGCCAACACCAAGCCCATCTAACCCGATACTAAAAGTATAAGTTAGATACCCATGAGCTTGAGCTGGCAAAAATTACCTGGGAATCAAAGACAGCAAAGAAGCCTCTGGCCAGTCGATTTTAAGATTTAAAACACAAACTGGTATTGGCAAAGATGCAAACAAAGAAGGGTCTCTATAGAAGTCTTTCGCTGTTGTTAAGACGCTAGAATAGCTAGATAAATCTGAAGGAAAGTCCGAAGGCTTAAACCTTTCGTGATCTCCTTTAAAAAGAATATGCGCAACATCAATACCCAACTCGGCTAAACTAGCGAGCAGACGCCTTGGCTGGGCAATTCCAGCACAAAGAATCGGTTTTTTTCCTATCTTTTTGGTATCTTGTGCCATTTCATAAGAATCAAAGCGCAGCGCTAAAGCTTTTTTACCTAGTTTTTTTATAAAAGCGACATGACTGGCATCAGCTGTTTCTTCAGCTCTGGTTAATAAAATAAGATTAGAGCGTTTTAGGGCCGACGGCAACTCGCGAAGAGGGCCAGCTGGTAAGAGTTTTTCGTTACCAAATGGTTTCTTAGCATCTAGTAGCACAATATCAAAATCTCGTGCCAACCGAAGATGCTGAAAACCATCATCTAAAAGCCAGTAGTCAGGGTTTGCTAATCCTAAGGATAAAAAAACCTGGGCTGCTTCGTATCTTCTAACCCCAACAACAACATAGCACTCTGGTACTGAAATAGAGGTAAGCATGGCTTCATCAGCAAAAACCTGGGCAAGTTTAGCGCTTTGATATAAAGTTTTCCCTGCTCTCAGAACAAGCACATCGCCTTTAGCCATCCCGCTTTTATATCCACGAGTTAACACGCAGACGCTTTTTTTGTCTTTAATAAGTGTCTTAGCCAACTCAATCACTACGGGTGTTTTACCAGTGCCACCGACAGCTAAGTTGCCAATAGAAATGGTTTTTCCAGGTAGTTTATTTGCCCGTAGAATACCAAGAAAAAAAAGTAGGCGATAGGCAGCTGATAGAACTTGAAATAATCTGCTCAAAAGAATCAAGATCATACTGTTCACGGCTTTTTTGTAGTCTCCAAAAACTGGCTATATCGCGGAATTTGCATCAACTCGCGATGATGCCCCTTATACATCAAAGATCCATCTTGTATAAACCACACTTCATCAAACAGATGCAAATGATCTAGCCTATGCGTTACCATGACCAAGCACTGTTTTGACAATCTAGTTACCTCAATAATCTCACTTACAATCTGTGCTTCCATACTAGCATCGACAGCTGAAGTTACTTCATCATATAACTTAAGTGGCTTCTCTGACATCAAACCTCGAGCCAAAACCAAACGCTGCAACTGCCCGCCAGAAAAAGCATGCTCAATACCAGCAAGGGGCTCATCAAGCCCATCGACCAGATCCTTAATGTTTTGCTTAAGGCCCAATTTTGTCAAGCTTTGCCAGATCTTATCTTCTGTTACCTCGTCTAAACCATAGTGCAGATTTTCTCTCAAGGTGCCAGCAAATAGAAAAGGTTTTTGTGAAACAAAAAAACTTTGATCCCAAACTTCTTCCCAAGAAAGATTGGCAGCAAAAACTTGTGGCCTAATCAAACCCGCTAACGCTTTGATAAGCGTTGACTTACCGGCGCCACTTGGACCAACGACAGCGATAGTTTTTTTGCTTGTTAGCTGCAAAGAAGAAGCAGAAAACGCCATCTTTGCTTCTTCATATGCAATTTTTATTTCTGCTATTTCACAAAAAAATGCCTCAACTGCTGGCACAGAAAGGGCTCTTACGTGCTGATAGTTATGCTTTTCAATAGCTTGCATCACTTCCAAACTATGAGCCAAGGCCCCTTTGGTTTCGCTATATTTAGCTAGCTGTTCACCAATATTACGCAAAGGCCGAAGCATTATTCCAACAGCAGCAAAAAAGACAATTACTTTATTAGCACTAAGCTCTTTTGCCAGCTGCCAATGCAGCGATAACCAAATAATAATTGAAAATAACGCAAACCCGAGAAACTCCATAGCAGGGGCAAAAGCTGATCTTACAAAGAGAGATTTCTTTACTGTGTGAAAATAAAGATTATTAATTTCTTGAAAAGTCTTAAGCTCGACATCTTTTGACCTATGAGCCCTGATAAAGCCAAATCGCTGCCGAATATCAAGTACTGCATCAGCCATCAAAGCTAGGTGATCTTGATAAATCCTAGCAAATCCGCCAATCCGCTTACCAGTGCGACCCATACCAAAAGCAATAAGAGGTGCCAAAATAGCGATAAACAGTGCCGCTTGTGGCTGAACAAAGAGCAAAGTAATAATAGCGCTTAGCATAACAGTGCCATCTTTGATGAAACTACCTACAAAATCCGAAAATCGAAGCTGCAGATAGAGCACATCATTCATAATAAGAGACATCCATTGAGCAGGAGATTTAGCCAAAAATTGGATAAAACTTAATTGCATCGCATTGGCAAAAAGACGTGATCTATAAATGTTGGCTACTTGCAAAGAAATAGCGCTGAGCTGATTTTGATAAATATAAGTTGTTACACTGCGCACAAAACCGGCTATAAAAAGGCCAGCCGGGATACCAAGCAGCACATGCTCTATCTTAACTTGATACTCAAGGTCAGTTAGATAGCTATGCAAATGGTCGGGTATCAAAGATTTAAAGGGCATAAAATCATTGCTTGTGTCTAAGGCAAAGATCACTCGCATAAGCGGTTCAAGCAAGGCAATTAAAATCCCTTGTGATAGGGATAAAACGAAAAGAGCTACTATTAAAAAGATAATTCTCAAATGAAGATCACGGGGAGCGTTTTTGAGAATGTCCCAAATTAGCGATCTTGGTTTTGCACACATTTGGTCCTCGTTATGCTCCAGGATTTTGATTACAAAGCCTAGCAATTTCTTTAGCGGCAGGGGTTGCCGCCGTTTCTCTGAGCGACTTAGCAAGCAAGTCAAAGGCGAGAATCATCTGATGCCGTTTGTCGCTTGGCGCCAAAAGCGAGAAGACCTCATCAACAACATCTTTAGTTTGAAAAACTTGTACAAATTCCTTCACGACCGCTTGCGTCATGATGATATTTACTAAACTGATATACGGAATTTTTACCTTCCTTTTGGCAATAAGGTAGGATATTCGGTCCATCTTATAAAGCACAACCATTGGCGTCTGTAAAAGAGCACATTCCAAAGTTGCAGTTCCTGAGGTGACAAGACATACATCCATAGCCTTCATCACTTCAAGGCTTTTACCAGCAATAAAGACCATATGCTCTTTTAAAAATGCATGGTTAGCTGGTATTGCCGCTAGGATTGTCCTTTTACTAAGCGATGGGGCAATAGGTAGAAAAAATTTCATCTTACTATTTCGAGATAAACAAGAGACCATGATCTCACATAAATGAGGCATGATATTTTCGATTTCACTTCTGCGACTTCCAGGAATAAGCCCAACTAAGCTATAACCTTGTGCTTTCTCTTTCTTGGCGCGAGGCAAAGCTTTTATCTGGGTTATACGGCCAAGATGAGGATTGCCAACATAGCGGTAAGGCACTTGCCATTTCGCAAAGAAGTCAATTTCAAACGGAAAAAAACCTAACACCAAATCGAAATCTCTTTTTAAGCGCAAAGCTCGATGCTCACCCCAAGCCCATAATTTAGGAGCAGCATATTGCACAATCTGCACACCTAATGGGCGAAGTTTCTTAGCTAGATAAAAATGAAAGCCTGGATAGTCGACCAAGATAACGAGTTTGGCTTGTCTTTTTTGAATCTCGTTTATAAGCGCTGTGACTAACTTGCGCAACAGAACTACTTTACTCAAGACATCAAAAAAACCCATCACACTAAGAGCATCCATCGACGCTATAGTTTCCACCCCAGCTCTTTTCATAGCTGGACCTGTAACGCCAAAAAAAGAAAACGGCGTGGCCTTTTTATGATGCCTGAGATTTTTTACTAGCTCGGCAGCTAAAAGATCCCCTGAATATTCCCCTGCGCTAATAAGGCAAGGCAGGGTTTTCATCGACAGATCCCACGGGTTGACTTACGAAGAAAATCGACAACAGTCGTAGCTTGCGGGATATTAATAGCTGTGATCTTTAAAATAGCTTCTTCTACTGATAGCGCTGTTTGAAATACCAGCTTATAGATCTCTTTAATACTAGCTATCGTCTCTTTGGCCAAGCCAGCGCGTTTTAGCCCCAAAATATTGAGACCAAGTGGTGAAGCATGGTTGCCAGAAACAGTAATGTAAGGCAGGACATCTTGCACAACAATAGAACCGCCAGCCAGCATAGCTAAGCTGCCAATCTTAACAAACTGATGAACAGCGCAGTGTCCCCCTAATACAGCTTTGTCATCAATCGTTACATGACCACCTAAAGACACACCGTTGGCAATAATCGTATCATTACCAACAATACAATCATGGGCAATGTGGGTATAAACCATCAATAAATTACCATTTCCCACCTGAGTAAGCATACCGCCGCCCTCGGTCCCTAGCGATATATTACAATACTCACGAATCTGATTGTTTTCGCCAATGATCAAACGAGAATCTTCACCATGAAATTTCAGATCCTGAGGCTTTGAGCCAAGCGAAGAAAATGAAAATATCTCTGTTGCTTTGCCGATCGTTGTACGACCACTCACAATACAGTGAGAATGAATAATAACACCATCATCAAGAATAGCGTCGTCACCGATAACGGAATAAGGGCCGACCACTACCCCTTTACCCAACTCTGCTTTGGGGCTAACGACAGCCGTTGGATGAATCTTTGTTTCTGTTGCCATATGCATATTAGCTACCTGACTTTAAGTTTTAAGCATTGCTGAAAGCTCAACTTTTGCGACTATTTTTGAATCAACTTCAGCGATCCCCTCGTACCAGAAAAAAGGCAATCTCTTCTTTAGAATCTTCACTTTTAAAACAAGCTGATCACCAGGGACTACTTTCATACGAAAGCGGCAGTTATTAACTTCTGTTAAAAGAACCTCTCTCACATCCGTCTCAAAGCTGTAATAACCTAAAACAGCAGCTGCCTGCGCCAGACCTTCGACAATTAACACCCCAGGGTATACTGGAAACTCAGGGAAGTGCCCCTGTAAAATTGGATCGCTTGCTGAAATATTTTTAACAGCGACGATTGAAGTATAAGGCTCTAAGTCTAAAACCCGATCAAGTAAGATAAAAGGATAGCGATGAGGTATAGCGCGCTTAATATCAATGAATTCGAGCGGCACCTTAAAATGGCGTTCCGTCATGAGAAGTTACCTTTTTCGATGGGTTGGGAAATATTGCAGAAGAAAGCCAGGATTAACCTGACTTAGATTTCTTATCGGTGCTAGCTTTGGAGACCGCTTTGCTTTGTTTTTCATACTCCGCTATCACACTTGGGGTAAGATCTACAGGCTCTCTGAGATAAATTAGTCCTGAGCTGCCTGTCTCAAACACACCATCTAAATCTCTCTCTTTTGCTAATGCCTCAACAATTTTTGCTGACTTCATAGCGATCTTTTGCGTTTCTGCATTTTCTCGCTGTTTAATATCAGATTGAAATTTTCCTTCAGCATTGCGAAGGTCAATAAACTTCTTCTGAAAATCCTGTTGCTTTCTCAGCTTGCCTTCTTCTGTCAAAAGCGAGGACTGGTTTTGCCACTCTTGGTTAAGCTGGTCAAGCTCCTTTTTTTTCTCCAAGAACTCAGCTTCCTTAGCTTTAATCTCTTTTTCTAGCTTTGCCCGCGCCTCTTTGCCATCTTCCACAGACAAAATAATCTTTTGCATATCAAGTACGCCAAATTTTGTCCGTTTT
>CALBMD010000230.1 GCA_937896265.1 uncultured Pseudomonadota bacterium | reverse complement strand
GTATTATTTATTATGTAATCTGGCTTTGGCTTCTAATATTATAATGAATATTAAAATGTTTGATATAATCAAGCAAAATAAATTAAACTATAAATACGAATATTGTTTTAATTGTGAAAAGAAAAATATTGATAATGAACAAAACATTGCAAACGATGCCAACGAATATCTTCTAATCGATATTGGCTCTCCTGGGCGCTTTGCTATCCCTCTTTGCTTAGTAAATCGATTGGAAGAATTTGAATCTAAGCATATCGAACAATCTGGAGCACAACCTGTCATCCGTTATCGCAACTCTATCTTACCTCTCTTGAATTTAGCAGAAAAATTGAAGCTACCAGCAACGCCTTCAAATATTGATAAAGTTGCTGTTGTGGTTATTGATTATCAAGACCGCAGCTTTGGAATACAGGTGAATGCAATTTTAGATGTGATTCGAATCGATGTTGAGATCGACGCCAAAATTAAAGATCGTTCAAACATCCTTGGCACTGCTTTACACCCAGACGGTGTCGTAGTAATTATCGACGCCTATGGTGCCATCGAAAGCACATTCGGTAGTGCTTTCAAAATGAAAGCTGACACTACAAGATCTTCGCATCACGTTCTCTTTGTTGAAGATAATGAGTTCTTTCGACGCCACGTTCAAAGTACACTAGCTAATGCTGGATATCGCGTTACTATAACGAAAAATGGGGCAGAAGCACTCTCTCTATTAGAAAGATCAAATCCTAACGAATTTGCAGCTATCTTATCAGATATAGAAATGCCCAAGATGACTGGCTTAGAACTAGCCGCAAAGGTTCGTGCTAATGCCCGTCTGCGCCACCTTCCCATGCTAGCTTTGACAACAAAAAGTAGCCGCCAAGACGTTGATAAAGGCCTAAAGGCAGGATTCAATAAGTATTTAGCTAAGCTCGATACTACGCAGCTAATTGTTGAAATGGATGCGACGCTGTCTGTTGAGAAGGAGAAAAAATATGGCACCTAATATTCAAGATACTGAAATTTTAGAACAATATGCCACTTTTATTATTGCTGACCGCCTTTGCGGGATCGATGTTACCAAAGTACAAGAAGTGGTGCGGCCTATCACTATGACAAAAATACCTCTAGCAGCTAGCTTTATCCGAGGTCTTATCAATCTTCGTGGACAAGTAGCAACCGCTATTGGTCTACGCGAACTCTTTGGTTTAGGAAGCGATCACCGTGAACCAATGAATGTCGTTTGTCAACTTGACGGTGATTTGGTTTCATTGCTTGTTGATGAAATTGGTGATGTTATTGAGGTTTCGCGTGCAACATATGAAGCTGCGCCAGCTACTATCCCTAAAAACCTTGGGGCATATATTGCAGGTGTCTATAAACTCAAAGACGGTCTATTAAGCGTAATCGATATTGAGCATCTTTTTAAAACAGTGAACACATAGAGGAGATATCCTATGAAATCCAATGCCGCGTTAAAAGTCAACGAAAACGCAAAAAGCCGCCATACACATGACACAGATGGCTTAATGCAAGCTATTAATAATAGCTTTGCCTGCATTGAATTTGATCCAAATGGGATTGTCTTAACGGCCAATGATTTATTCCTTAATGTCATGGGATATACACTACCAGAGGTTCAAGGGCGCCATCATCGTATGTTTGTCAGTGATGACTTTGCCAATAGCTTACCCTATAAGCGTTTCTGGGAAGAGCTCAACCAAGGCAAAGAACAAACTCGCGAGTTTAAACGTATAAAAAAGACAGGCGCACCTGTCTGGATCAGAGCTTCATATATGCCGCTTCGTGACCGAGGAGGCCATGTTGTTAAGATTATGAAAATGGCTCAAGTTAGCACAAGCGATCGCTTGGCATTTGTTGATCTTGAAGGAAAAGTCAACGCTATTTCTAAATCTCAAGCTATGATTGAATTCAATCTTGATGGCACTGTTATTACAGCTAATGACAACTTCTTATCAGCCATGGGATATTCTTTGTCTGAAATCCAAGGCCAACACCACAGCATGTTTGTGGAAGATGCTTTCAAAAGAAGTACTGAATATCGTCAGTTCTGGGAGAAGCTTAACCGCGGTGAATATGAAGTTGCAGAGTATAAGCGTATCGGTAAAGGGGGGCGTGAAGTTTGGATTCAAGCTTCTTATAACCCTATTTTTGATATTAATAACAAGCCATGCAAAGTAGTGAAGTATGCTACTGACATCACAAACAAGATCAAGGTTATTGAAGAACTTTCATTAGCTTCGAGCCAAGCCGCCTCTTCTGCGCAGCAGTTAATGGCATCAGCAACACAATTAGCTACTAATTCTAGACAAACCACCGAGCAATCTCATGAAGCCACTCGCACAGCGGAAAATGTAGCTAAAGGAGTTGATGTTGTGGCTACAAACACCGAGGAAATGCAGGCCTCTATTAAAGAAATAGCTCGCAATGCAACCGAAGCATCAAAAATGTCTAGTGAAACAAAATCACAGGCGCAAGCGACAAATCAAACGATTCAAAAACTCGGTGACTCGAGCAAAGAAATTGGCAATGTTATTAAAGTTATCTCTTCTATTGCTCAGCAAACTAACTTATTAGCTCTCAATGCGACTATTGAAGCTGCTCGAGCGGGAGATGCTGGCCGAGGTTTTGCTGTTGTAGCTAATGAGGTCAAAGAATTAGCTAAACAGACTGCAAAAGCAACTGAGGAGATTACTAACAAAATTGGAGCTATTCAAGCTGATTCCCAAGCTGCTGTACAAGCTATCTCTGGTATCAGTCAAAGCATAGAACGTTTAAACGGTATCGCTGGTGCTATTGCTGCTAGCGTTGAAGAACAGGCTGCAACTACCAGCGAAGTGGCTAGGGTGGTCAAAGAATCAAACACTGGTGTACAAAAAATTACTTCCAATGTGCGTACTGTTAACACTGTCGCAAATGAAGCCGCAATAGGTTCAGGTCAAGTTTTAGATGCAGCTAAAGGCCTTTCTGATTTATCTACACGCTTGCAAGACATGGTAAAAAGAATCCAAAGCTAGAGGTCATAGCATGCGAGTCTTAATTGTTGATGACTCAGTTACGTTTCGAAGTCAGATCAAAAAAGCCCTGGAGATGGTGCCAGGTGTAGATATTGTGGGAGCAGCTTCTAATGGGCTCATTGCTCTTCAAATCTTACAGCAAAAAATGGTCGATTTGATCATCATTGATCTGAACATGCCCGATATGGATGGGCTGATGCTTCTTGAGGAATTGAAAAAGTTGGGCTTTGTCGGTCGCTTGCGTTCTCTGGTTTTTGCTAGCCAGACCGGAAGATCAGCAAAGGATACTGTGCATGCTTTATCTTTAGGTGCAAGTGATTTTGTGCTCAAGCCAAAAGGTGATCATTTTAATTTCGAACAAGCATATCTGCACATTGCAGCAGAACTAGTACCGAAAGTCATTCAATTTATCCAAAGGCCATTGGAACCAATCTTAACTGAATCAAACAGTGTTAATCAAAACAAAACTCCGTATGAATCAATTAATCTTTCTACCTTTCAACCTGAAGCTATTGCTTTAGCAAGCTCAACAGGTGGTCCACGTGTTTTAGAACAACTTTTTTCATACCTAAGACAACCTCTTAATGTACCCATCTTTATCGTCCAGCATATGCCTCCGCTTTTTACTCAATCCCTAGCAGCACGACTTAGTGACATTGCTGGCGTCGATTGTAAAGAAGGGGTTGATGGTGAACTTATTAAGCCAGGCCGTGTCTATATTGCCCCTGGCAATTACCATATGACTATTGCAAACAAAAATAGCAAACCAACTATCCATCTAAATCAAGAAAACAAAGTTAATGAAATGCGCCCTGCAGCAGATCCTTTGCTTACCAGCCTAGCCGAAGTTTATGGCCATAAGAGCCTTGGCATCATTTTGACTGGGATGGGAGCTGATGGTAAAGAAGGAGCAGAAGCTATCAAAAATGTTGGGGGTGCAGTCTTTATCCAAGATCGTGAAAGCTCTACAGTTTGGGGCATGCCAGGTGCTGTTTACAGCTCTGGAGCCTATGACGAAATAATGAACATAGAAGCATGCGGAAAAATACTAGCTCGTTTAGCAGGAGCATCATAATGAAGTTCTTTGGTCAATTTCTCATGGAAAAAGGCTACATCGACGAAGATGCTCTCTTAACAGCTCTTATTAAACAGCTCGACACATTGCCTTCAGTTGCTAATTTTGTCAGAGCTAGTAGAATGTTATCTGTCTCAGATCAATTAAACGCTTTTGTGCAGCAGTGGCGCACAGGCGGAGACTATAGAGAGTCTTGCCAGATTCTTGGTCTTTGGTCTCCAAACCTAGAAAAAGAAGTTATTCGCCAAATTGCTGCTAAAAGGCACCCACTTGGGCAAATCTTAGTAGAAGAAGAAAAGTTAAGTCTCGCTGATCTAAGTAAAGCTTTAGATGAGTTTATTGCGGCAAACCCTGGACAAAAGCCTGCTGTTCAACAGAGAACTCAAGATATTTTAACAAAATCTTCTCAAACTCCTACAATTACTTTTGATCCAGCCTTGATTCATTTCTATAGCAAAACTTTTGATGCCAAAGTACAAAACGAAATACTTTTGTTAGGAAAATCCGAAGCTAAAGAAAAAGCTAAATCTCCTCGTTTGCGTTCTTTGATACATGGTTTGGGTGTAATGGCAAATTATGCTGAGCTTCACATCTCAACCCAACTTTGGAGAGCTCTGGAAACTGCAAATCCGGCAACTCCTACTTGGAATGATCAATTATGCGCTGCTCTTGAAATTGCATGGGGTATACGAGAAGCTGCTCAAGATGGCGTTGGAGAGAAAGAGTACCTAACGCAAAATGATTGGAGTCAACGCCTAGAAAATATCTTGACTGATCTTACAGATAAAAAGGTTATGTCATGAAGATCCTTATTGTTGATGATGCCAGAGCTGTACATGCCTTCATCCGTGAGGCTCTTCTAGGCTATGCTTGCGAATTAGATCAAGCTTTCAATGGTAAAGAAGCTCTGGTTTGCCTAAAAACTAACCCTGACTACACTATAATTCTTCTAGACTGGGAGATGCCAGTGCTTTCTGGTATTGAAACTCTGCGAGAAGTTCGTAAACAAGGAATCCAAGTGCCAGTTATTATGGTTACCTCTCGAGGTGAGGCTTCTCGTATTCAAGAGGCCTTAGAAGCTGGCGCTAATGATTATATTATAAAACCTTTTACTAGAGATATTTTAATCGAAAAAATCCAAGCGATCAGCGGTGAGGTTAATGACCACATCTGATTCTATCATTGCATATTTCGCTTCGCTTATTTTTGCTGAACTTGGCATCATCTATGAGCACGAAAACTATTACCAGCTAGAATCGCGATTAAGCGATGTTGCCAAGCAACTTGATTTTTCTAGTATCGATGACCTTTATAAAGCAGCTCAAACATCTTTGACACCTGCTATGAAACTCTTGCTTTTTGATTTTGCTACAAACAATGAAACGCTTTTCTTTCGCGACCACAATGCTTTTTCTGCTATCGAGAGTGTTGTTCTTGCTAATCCATCGCCAAAAAATCGCCCTTTACGAGTGTGGAGTGCCGCTTGTAGCACAGGACAAGAAGTCTATTCACTTGCCATCTTATTCGAAAAAATAAAAGATAAAATGCCTTATTCAGGTTTTGAGATCCTAGCCAGCGATATTTCCGAGCGAGCACTTGCCCAAGCTCAAAATGGTATCTATAACCAGCTACAAGTTCAACGCGGTTTGACTGCAACCCAGCTTCTGGCATATTTCCATCAAATATCTGATAAAGAGGCAAGTAGTGAATGGCAAATTAAACCTGAATTTAAAAAACATATTCGCTTTTGCAAATTAAACCTTCGCGACTCTTTTGCCAAGCTTGATTCTTTTGATCTTATTCTCTGCCGCAATGTATTGATTTATCAATCAACCAAAGGCAAGCAAGACATTATAGAGCGCCTCTATAGCCGCTTGGAGGACGGAGGATATTTGCTTCTAGGTGCCGCAGAAAGCCTGCTTGGCATATCAGATGCCTTTGAGATGGTCCAAACACCAAAGGCAACTCTCTACCAAAAAAGGGTAAAAAAATGACGGATGACTTCGACTTAACTATTCGACGTGAATTCATCTCTGAAGCTTCTGAAATGCTTGAAGCTGTAGAAAGCGCTTTTATCGAATTAGAACAAAACCCAGGCAACAAACCAGTGATCGATAAGATTTTTCGTTTAGCTCATACGATTAAAGGATCTGCTATGAGCTGTGGATTCAATGCCTTAGGGGATTTTGCACACCATATGGAAACACTTTTAGTAAATATTCGTGAAGCAAAGATTACTATGAAGCCTGAGATCGTCGATGTTTTGCTGAAGTCTACCGATTGCCTTAACGCTTGGGTAGCTGGCCTCAAAGAAAATATGGCCTATGTAATAACTACTCAGGATATTGTGCAGATGCTACAAGCATTCTCTTCTGAAGAAAACAACATCGCTAAGAAAGATACTTTTGCTAGTGGGCTACATCTTTTTGAAGACGAACCTAGTATCGATCTTACCGCTATCAAAAATGCTACCAAAGATCTTATTTTAAGCGGGATGAATAGTTACCGTGATGTCTTACAGTTAAGTCTTTTGCATGAAAAAGATCACAACTTTAAACAGGCTCTAGATAAAATCGAAGAAATAATGGATAAGATTAGCAAACTGCGAGATGCTGTACGAGCTAGCAGTAATTGAGAAAACAATACGGGCGTGTAGATTAATAATAAGCGTAACCGGATAATGGCCCAGGATTTAAATCAATTACCATATGTGTCCCAGCAGCCGTACCATCCGTTACAAAAAGTTCAGTTCCAATGGTGGGATATGTAGCTGAAAAGTAGACTTTTCCTCCTGCTTCGACGAAGTAATCAGGATATGAAGAATAACTATACTCTTGATTACAATCAGGATTTATATTGGCCGACATAGAGTCGGTAGCAAGGGTGTTAATATTAACTCGCTCAATATTTGTATTCTGTCCTAAGGTTGAGGTGCGACGAATCATATATAATTCTTGGCCGCTACACGCATCATCTCCTCGCATAACAACCATATTATTAAATCCCTTCATATCATAAGATCTCAAAGGTTTTTGATCGCTATCGATAAATACCTGCGTTGTTCCCATCTCAGTACCGTTTGAAGCAAAAAGATAGAAGTTTACATAGGCCATATCAAAATTATAGTGATTTGCCGAGAAGTAAGTTACACCATTTAAAACAACTAAATTTTGAGGATTAGCACCGGAACTTGGATCAAAGGGCACACCCGTCCGGCCAGAAGACCATTTGAAAGTAATAGGCTGAAAAGAAGGATTTGTATCAGTTAAAAGCATAGTTGATAGTTCATAGTCGCTTATACCATAGTAGTAATCATAAAATTGGCCTCTAGCCAAAATTTTATTTCCCATAACAGTAAGATTGGTATACACCCAGCTATTGTCTCCAATCGATTGATAGCTTGTACCATCAGAGGTACGCCAAAGCGAATAGGAATCTGTACCAGTAGTGGTAGATGCCATTGTTACATAGAGGCTACCTGCAGCACATTCAATATTATAAACGGGAACATCATTCACTGGCAGGGAGGTATAGACGGTGCCGGCATCCGTGCCATCGGTACGGGCCAGCATGTTATAGCCATAATAATTTTTCGTCAAATCCCTAGCAAG
>CALBMD010000229.1 GCA_937896265.1 uncultured Pseudomonadota bacterium | reverse complement strand
CATAGAGATGAGGTTAACGTACTGGGTGACAAGTCACCAAACGATATCGACAGAACGGTTTGCTCCGTGCAGAGTATTCATGCTCCAGAGTATTCATGTGTGAAAAAGGGTTGACGCAAACGCCATCTACGATGCCAATACCGCACTCAAACCTAAGTACCTCATGATTCCTCCTTGTAAGATAACGTTGAAGTACCACCAAATCCCAGATATTTCAAGGACTATCCAGGTTTCGGTACCGCCTTTTCGTTCTGTGCCACTTAATGCGCCTATGAAATCACGTAACATTTTAAAAAAGACTTTCAAATAGCTATAGGCAAGAGGAAAGGTTTTAACAGTCTAAAAATATCTAAAGGCAGCATTTCTACTTTCTATAGTCCAGGTGTGCAGCGTCGCTAGAGAGACCCCAAGACCTTTGGGAGCTTGGGATATAGAGACGCCCTGTTCTAAGGTAGCACTTTCTTATTAATCACGAGAGATTCTTCCAAATCTAGACTGGCTGTGGATCCGTTGTCACTTTAGATTTTGACATGCTAAGAAACCATTGTTCTAAATCAACAGAGATCCGGTGAGCGCAGTATGCTACGGCGATACCACCGAGAATATCAATGGAATAGTGGGTACGGCAAGCTAAGACGAGCCATGCTTCAAACACAGCAAAGGCAATACAAATAACCTTAAGCCAGTTAAGCTGCGTGCGAAAGGCACTGAAAACGAGTAGACAAGAGGTGGCGACATGACCGCTGAACCAAAGATCCTGAGTAAATGGCATAGCTGCAGAAATCACCCAAGTTGGAAATTCCCAAACGATATCATCCGGAATTGGCATAACAGTGAAATGCCAAGCTCCCCAATGAAGAAATTTGACGGCAAAGATAGTGATAGCAAGCCGCATCCCTTTACCAAAAAAGACGATCGAAAGCAGTAAGCTAATCGCAATCAGCTCATAAACTGCCGTGCCCACATACCAAACTAATTCTGCGTTTACTTTGCTGATCGAATCGGTAAGAGCTGGTATATAGAAATGACCTAAATCTTTGAGTGAAGATGAATGAAGATATCCTGGCAGATCTTTTTTGCCAAAAAATGGCACTGTAAAATGTAGTAAGGCAATGGCTGTTAACGCCGCAAATCGAATTTGAAATTTTCTCACTACCCATCCCAAGGCTTTTTGTCGATCTTGAAAAGATAATCTGGTACTATTCTGCCCGACAATTTTAAAGGGGAACCTTGCAGAGCTACCGCATCTAAATTGTCTTGACGACTAGAAAGCAACGCAAAGTCTGGAAAAACCACGCAACTGGGTTTCCAAGAAAAGCCTTCTTGGGAGAAACCAGCTGCGCTGTCAATTCGTTGACTTAAGCTGCATTGACAGTCCTCGAGCGGGTTTTTTGAACTTTTTTCTTTTTTGTCTTGATCCGCCATTTGCTTTCTGGCTTTTGGAAAATCTTGGGAAACTCCTTCCCGGGTGGGAATAATAGCTAAGGCTCATTATTTCGCCATTATCTGATGAATGGCCTTCGGTGGGACAAATTTTTTTTCCCCAGAATCACTGGTAAAATCAGCTGATGTAAGATTGGAATAGCTGCTTTTGCAGAGGCTAAGAGCTTGTCATGATTGCGGAAAAAAGTTCGCTTGGTAGGGGTGTTTAAGGGGACAAATCAGCAAATATTGGGATGTCTCAAAATGGTCAAAAGACTGACGAGTTATTGCTGAATGCTATACCAGTGCGTTTAAATCGCTTCGACGCCATAAAAACCTGCCAAATTCGAGCTTAGTGAACCATGGACTAGTCAGCACATCAGCTTTGGGTAAAAAGTTAAAATTAAACTTGCTGGATCTGATCCTAAGAATATTTCTAAAGCGTTCTGCTCTGTGGCATATTTCTTAAACCGATTTAACAAGCTATCATCTTCTAAAACTTGCCTCAATGTTGTTGCAGGCTGAGTCGTATCATTCACAGCTATTTCATTCGCTTGCCTTGCTAGCTGTTGACTTGAAACAGCTAGAGAATCGTTTGTTTGAGGGTTAGGTATGTTGATGAAGATGAAAGGCAACTACACAAAAAAACCGCAAAAGAAACTTGACATTGCCTAACCATCGATACCGACTGTCGAGGTGATGTATCTGGCTTCTCTGTCGCAGGTGTCGAGGCTAAAAGCAGCATGAACTCTGTCACTATTGAAACATGTAATAGTAAAAACATCTGAACACCAGCACGTATTGCTCCGTAGCGTTATAACTTTGCCATAGGGAGTTCACGGGGGGTTCGGGTTGTGTTTCTGTAGAAGTAAATAATTTAGAGGCTTTCCCAAACTCTCCCAGTTTCTTGAGGCGATAGTCGATCATCAACATTTGGAATCAGTGCATTGACCTCAGATTTTCAGATAGATACAAGTAGAAGTTTCTGGCCCGTTTGACACAAAAAAGTGGTAGTGCTACAGTGACCCGCGTCTAAGGCGCAAGGTATGGCGGATTTTAGCTCCATACGGTGGATCAAGGTCGGTAACGATAGCTGCACGGGAATACCAGGAAAACTTGGACCGGAATTCGCTGTACACTCGCTTTGTTATTGGTTTGCCTAGGGAGTTTAGGATGTTGCAAAATACTGTGAACGCGCAATATACTGTTCTGTGGATTATTTTAAGCCCTCTCTTTGGAGCGCTACTTACGCCCTTGAAAAGAATCATGAGGGTGCTCTACTACGCCGCCTTATTTGGAATTACCCTAAGCAACATCGCTTCTCTTGTGTTTCACGGGTACGATACACAACCAATACGCTTTGGCACTTGGTTTATCTTTTCGCTGGACGTCTATTCTATGGCTTTCGCCGTGCTGCTTAACGTGTGCTGGGCACTCACAGTGATTTATTCCCATGATTATATGCGCTATGAATTTCAAAAGCGCGCGGTCTATTTTTGCAAGGTTTTCTCGGCCGCTCTCTCCTTGATTGTGGCCACCGGTTTGGCAGGAAATCTATTCACGATTTTCTTCTTCTATACCTTAAGTATTCCCATGATCTATCCACTGATCACAATGCGCAAGACGCAAGAGTCTTTTTCTGCAGGGAAATTCTACTTGCGATCAACGCTAGGGCCGGCTATATGTCTGCT
>CALBMD010000228.1 GCA_937896265.1 uncultured Pseudomonadota bacterium | reverse complement strand
ATGAGCAAACCTTGACAAGGGACTAAAATTTGCATAATTTCTGGAAAATTCCAATTTTGAGACAAAAATGCGCTTACTTTTTTTATTTGCTATGTTATTTCCCGCTTTTAATCATGACCAAGTTCAAGCTAGTTGGCAAATGGATGTTATAAAAGGCGCCAAAGCTTTGGATTGGAGCAATAAGCCTATTAATGTTTCAGAGTTAGAAGAGCTCGCTAGCATATTAAAAGCATACGATCTTCAGCTTGAAGAGATCAATCTTACTAGAACTGGACTTACCTCAAAAGGACTAGAGCATCTTGCTTTTGGCTTGCATGGCAATAAAACTGTTACAAAATTAGTCCTTACAGGCGCTATCCTAGAGGAAGAAGGCCTCTCCTATCTGGCTATCATCTTGCAGAGCAGTAGGGTTGAAAGATTAAATCTTGGATGGGTAACTTTTCCACCAAATCCTTCAGACGGATTTGGTGCCTTTATTAAGGCTATAGAGCAGGCAACTTCCCTCAAGGAATTGATTCTTTCTTATCAGAATTTCAACAGCACCATTTTCAAAGCTATAGAGCAGAATAAATCTATTTTAACGCTGGATCTATCTCGTCACCTTTTTTGGTTTGAAGAAAAAGAAAAGGAAGATGCTGCTGCTAAACTTCTTTTTTCTCTTATAAAAAACAAGCCCATAAAAGAACTACGGCTAGAAAAGCTTGTCTTTAAAGCAAATACCGTAAAAGAAATTTTTCAAAATCTTAAAAAGAGCAATGTTCAATTTCTTTACTTTGGCCGAAATGAAATTGGGAAAGTAGCAGGGGGAGCTCTAGTAGATTTTTTGAAAAATAAAAACCTTATTTTACTTGATCTCAAAAAAACTAGTATTGGTAGTAATAAAGAGATTTTTACTTCATTTACCAATATTTTGAAAACAAACAAAACCCTTCAACAATTAGACCTTGAAGATACTAAACTCACAGATGAAGATGCCATCGCTTTGAGTAACAGCTTAAAAAGCAATAGATCTCTCCATAGCTTAAATCTCTCCGAAAATCCGATTACTGTTCACGGGATTGTAAGAATAGCGGCCGCTATAAGACAAAACACTTGCCTTAAGCAGGTTAGCTTTAGCAAGCCAGTTTCAATAGCAAATCAAGATCAAGCGGCATACAATACCGCTATAAAGGATATTAAAAACTTCATACGGAGAAACAAAGTATGCTTAGTGCTGCTATTCCCAAGCAGCAAGTTAGAATACCCTAGAACCCATACACAAAGCTTTTTTAGAACCTTACCAAAAGACTTAGTAAGGCTAGCTATTGCTTCCTTATTTGAACTAGAAGATTTAAAATCCTAGACAAATAGACCCTATAGTCCATGTTAGTGCAAATTTAGATGCAAAACCCCTGCTGGAATACCAGCCTGAGATTTGGAGCTCTTGACTTGTTTTTCTCATTATGCAATAGTCCCCCCATTTGAATGGGGGTTGTATGAAAATAATATTAACTACATTAATTATATTAGCATGTTACTTGGGCCCTGCTGCAACCAAAGCTTCATATAAAGGTGAACCGCTTAACGATCTATGCAAGGGATGCCAGATCCTTGCAAGCACATCAATGCATAAAACTCAACTCTGTATAAACAGAAAATTGTGCCCATATGGGACTAAATGTGATTTTGCACATAGCGAGAATGAGGTTTTAAAGACAGATACCGGCTTAATCCAAACTCTTTGGTGGATGGCACAAATTGACTGCTGTAGAAAAAGTTGTATCTGCAAAGATGGCTATTCAAGCCCAGGTTTTCTAGACAAGAGAAAACTATTTAAAAACTTGCGTATAGAATATCGAAGCAGTCCTGGAAAGTTTAACAACACTCATGCTAAAAAGTTAAAAGGTATGAATGATTATATGTGGTCAATCTCTCGTAACGCAAAATTAATAAAAAAACGCTCCTCTACGCCTGAGATTGAAAACAAACCAATAGCAGCTCCCCAACCCGAGATCGAAGACACCAGCGCCGAAAAGCCAGAAGAACCTTCATATCCAGATTGTTGGGCCTCTACTGCAAAGCATTTAACAAACAGTAACTACGAGCTGGAATTTTTATTTTCACTACAGTTATAATGCTTTTTAAGTCTTTTTTCTAGTTAAACAATGCTGCTAGGTTTCCATATAGTAAGCCCCAAATTACAATATGCTATGCTCCGAAAACTATCGTTGCTTGTTTTCTAGGAGTTCTCCATGATTGAGCTTTCTTTCCACAACCAAATTTTAGCTGGCATCCCGAAAGTGTTACCAAAGCTGCGCCCTCTTAATACAGAGATTAGCCACGCTCCCAGACGCAAGGATATTCTGACCCCAGAAGAAAAGAAGCTAGCCTTGGTCAACGCCTTACGCTACTTCGAACCCAAGCATCACCCTGTGCTAGCAAAAGAGTTTGCTGATGAACTTCAGCAATACGGTCGTATTTACATGTACCGATTTCGTCCGGATTATGACATTTATGCCCGCCCCTTGGCAGCATACCCTCACCGTAGCTTACAGGCAGCTGCCATCATGGTCATGCTGCAAAACAACCTTGACCCCAAGGTAGCCCAGCATCCCGAAGAACTTATCACCTATGGTGGCAACGGGTCTGTGTTTCAAAACTGGGCTCAGTATTTGCTAACTATGCAGTACCTCGCTACTATGACCGATGAACAAACCCTTGTCTTATACTCAGGACATCCTCTTGGCTTATTCCCCTCCCACCCTGAGGCACCTAGAGTCATCGTTACCAACGGCATGGTTATCCCAAATTACTCCAAACCAGATGATTGGGAGAGAATGAATGCGCTGGGGGTGAGTCAGTATGGCCAAATGACCGCCGGATCTTTTATGTATATAGGGCCTCAGGGCATCGTTCATGGGACTACTATCACCCTATTGGGAGCTGGACGACGTCTCACTTCTGGGTGTAGCGACCCGCTCAAGGGCAGATTATTTGTTTCCTCAGGGCTAGGCGGCATGTCGGGAGCGCAAGCTAAAGCAGCTGTTATAGCTGGAGCTATTGGCGTTATAGCCGAGGTAAACCCCATGGCTGTGCAAAAACGCCATAGTCAGGGCTGGGTGGATGAGGTCTATACGGATCTTGTCTCTTTAACCACCCGTATTCGCCAAGCTCAGGCAAATAAAGAAGCTGTGTCGCTAGCCTATCAGGGCAATATTGTTGACCTTTGGGAAGGCCTCTTGGCGGCAGGCGCTCGCATAGATATAGGCTCAGATCAAACCTCCTTACATAATCCTTGGGCAGGTGGCTACTACCCTGCTGGCATCTCGTTTGACGACGCTCAAAAAATGATGGTAAACGAGCCTGATGCTTTCAAAAAAGCTGTCCAAATTAGTCTTGTTAGACAAGCTAAAGTTATCAGCCAGTTGGTTGCTCGCGGCATGTACTTTTTCGATTATGGCAATGCTTTTCTTCTAGAGGCAGGACGGGCAGGAGCTGCCGTGTTCAACAACGCTGGTGGGTTTATTTATCCCTCTTACGTGCAAGATATCATGGGGCCTCAGTGCTTCGACTATGGATTTGGACCCTTTCGCTGGGTATGCACGTCAGGGTTAGAGGCAGATTTAATAACCACAGATACCCTAGCCTCTTCTGTCTTAGAAGGCATGCTAAAAGAGGCTGAGCCTGAAATTCGTTCGCAGCTTGAAGACAATATTCAATGGATTAAACACGCAAGTAAGAACAAGCTCGTGGTTGGGTCCCAAGC
>CALBMD010000227.1 GCA_937896265.1 uncultured Pseudomonadota bacterium | reverse complement strand
TCTTCTCAAATGATCGCTATAATCAGTATGAAAACAAAAACTCCGTCTCTGATGAATTTGTGAATGAAGCTCTCATTAGATACGATCTGAATCACCTTGGGAATATATGTTCGTTTCTTGAGCGAAGTGAAAGTTATAATAAAATTCATCGCACTGTTCGAATTATTATTCAAAATACCCTTGAAATTTTTGGATATTGAGGGTCAATGATGGATAAGCTCATCACTATATACCAGAAACGCCTTCCCCTGCAAAATGCTACCTTTGTATGTATCGACCACAGTGATACTATCGTAGCGATTGTCTACAAAGTTACGTTACCAAATGGTACACATCTGATCTTAAAAATCTGCCCCCGCAATCAAGATTTTTTTCGCGAGTCATACTTTTTAAAACGTTTTTCGGAATCATTACCTGTTCCTAAAGTTTTCGATCTAGTTGCACCTGAACCAAAAGTCTACGGCGCTATTTTGATGCAGTTCCTACCAGGAAGTCTGCTTAAAAAAACTGATTTAACGGATGATTTGGCTTTTCAAATTGGGTCGGTGCTTGCTCGTATCCATCTCAATTCAGAAGCAGGCTATGGCGATCTCACCCAACCCCAGGATTTATCACCAGATCCGAAAGTGCATTTTACAATGAAGTTCGAAGAGGGGTTCTCCGAGTGCAAAGATCATCTGCCTAATTCTCTTCTTAACAAGATTCGTCACTACTACGAAGCACATCACACTCTTTTTGAGTTGGCGGATGGTCCCTGTGTCATTCATCGAGATTTTCGACCTGGAAATATTATTATCCATAATGGCCAACTTTCAGGAATTATTGATTGGGCTTCAGGACGCGCAAGCTTTGCGCAAGAAGATTTTTGTCCATTGGAGCACGGAGAATGGTCACTAACTCCAAACCACCTAAAATATTTTTTAGCAGGTTACAGAAGTATTCGTCGGGTTCCGGCCTATCAAGACATGACACAGTTTTTACGCTTAAATAGAGCCTTAGCCGCTGTTGGCTTTACTGTTAAGCAGGGAACTTGGAAAACAACCGATGCCCATTTTTACCAGCGCAACCGTGATTTTTTGGAAAAATTTCGAGTCAATTAGGAACTCGCTAACGCTCGTACAGGCCTAGGGTGGAGAGTGAACTCCACCCTGGCCATTTTTATTCGGATTGACCCCACACTAAGCTTCAAAAGCTTCGCATTTCAGCTCTAGTGTGGGTATCCGCCGACTTCTTGATGATGTTATCTGTCCAATGGAGAATGCCTGGGCTCTATCTCGGGCCTGGCCTCAAGCTGAATTACTAGTTGTCCCTGACGCAGGTCACTCCGCCTCGGAGCCTGGGATTAGTCGAGCCCTTGTTGCGGCTATAGACAAATTTAGCTCATAGACGGGCACTCCTGATGCACCTCTGCTAGTCGTTTCTTGTACTGGATTGTTTGAAGCGCTTAGATTCATCTGAATTATCTTGCTTGATCTGTTCAACAGCTTCGCCTGTTGTTTCGATAACTTTGAAGCGTGCTGGGCCATGTTTTTTCAGTAATTGACTAATAGCATCTTCTTGCCCTATTGGTAAACCAACCGCTGCAAGCGCTTTTTGCTCGATCCCAGCCACTGCGTCTTTAACCATGGAGACGGTATTTATTAAAAATCCACCTTCTAAATTCTTGAGGCTAAGTAAGTAATCAATAGCTGAATAAACACAAATATTGGTAGCCCAACCTGCCACGATGTAATCAGTAACTCTTCCTTTTTCATCGGGTTGCTGAGCTAATAGAGTTATGATTTTTCTAAACGCTGGGTTTGAACCTACATTGTAAGAGTGCTGAGCTCTTGGATCTGTTGGCGCTATAGGCTTCTCTTTGCTACCACCTAGCCAAGGGGTGCCGTTTTTTTCGATAATCTTAACAACCGATGTATCACAGACATCCAGCGCACCACTGTTATCGAGCTTCGTGAATTCAGAGCTGTATAAACACCAATCCCCCTCTTTGGATAGCACATGATGAGGAAAGACAATGCTCTTCCTTGTCAAAATATCATGAAGCCCTGGAATAAAAGAATCTGTACCTGCTAGTTCTTTATGGCCTTCATTGCCATTTTCTTTGCATACCGCAAGGCAATGTATCGGAAATGTGCTAAACTCGGGAAACATGCCTTTACTAGTACCATTTTCTTGATTGTACTCATATAGATAATGCGCATCTTTGGAGGCGAGAATATGCATTCTATTCTCTGTTGCTTCCTCAACAAGCTTAATTATATTGGTTTCACTGTCTTCTGCGCCTTCAATGCGAAGTTTTGCATCTTTGCGATCACTAAAATCGTATTGAGCATCAACGACAAGTAAAGCTGTCTTTGCATGTATCATATTAGTCATCATCATGCATCCCAAACTCAAAATACTATTTCTTAAGGCTTTTTTCTTAACCATTTCTTGTTTCCCCTGAAAATCAAAGTGACTGCTTTTCACGACGAAACATAACCCCTTCATATTAGCGGCGCTATTGAAAATTAAGCAATGCCATTTTCCAAAATGTTAACAACTTTATAAATATGGATTTAAGAAAAAGACCCCCGCGATTTTTATCTCCAGCTACTTAGCCGAACCGTTGCTCCTTGAGCATACACACACCATGCATGGGCACGGAGCAGGAAGTTAGCTTTTTGCTTAAGCTTCAATCGGATCCGAGCATGAGAGGCGATCTTTTCGCTTTGATAAACAACAGGTTTGAAATCGAGGGAGAAAATTTTCTTAAACTTCAGCATGCAAAGTCGTCAGAGCATCATCTTTCAAACATTACCTGATTACTTTCAAAATCATCCGCAGACACTTGCTTCAACCGCTTCGAATAGAGCTTCCTCATTGGTTTGCCCAAAACCTGCACTGCAACTCGGTCTTTAGTGCTCCCACCAGGATTGAATGATTCGAGTTTAAGAAAAAGATTGCGACCTGCGGTGTCATTAGCAAATACTTTAACGATTGGGGTGTTGCCTATTAGTTCCGTGATGGAGTGAACTATTCTTGCCATGCTGTCTCCTAGAATATTTTCTTCTCAATGGTGCGAAGCGCGTTGTAGTCTTTTTCGATTTGATGGAAATTTTTATGAATCAAGGCAATAGCACCAGGAGACGTGAGGAAGTCAATCGTCAATGGATAGACCACGTCGGGATATACCTCTTTGATAAAGAATTGAAATGATGACAATTCACGGATTGTACTGACTAAGGCAAAGTTCTTGGGTGGGCCATTGTGGTGGCTAATAAGCGAGACTACTGTGGCGCTTTTTACATATGTTCCAGTACTTATACGTGTCGAAAACGTGGTGCTATCGTCCAAATAGGCATCCAAAAGAAGGGTAAGTTGGTTTGCTTGGTCATCTCGGCATTCCCTCACAACTTTGTGTAGGCTTAAGCCAGAAACACGTGCCCCTACTTCAATAATGACAGGTTCGCCTTTGGAGTTGATTTTTGCCTCTAGGTGAGCCGCACTATATCGATAACCAAGAGCATCAAGGCAGGTTTTGGCATACTGTGAGAGCATGGTATAGCAGGGATCGTTTGGGAAAAGCAGATCCGTACGCTCATAGACGATAGAGGAACCATTGTGTAAACCTTTCGTATACTTCCAAATATCGCTAACGTAATGGCTGCCATTCTGCGAAATGAGATTAACAATGTACTCTTCTCCATCCACGAACTCCTCAACTAGAACTTGGGCATTAAGCTCGGCGAAAATAGTTTGTGTTCCCAGAATACTGGAGAAGGCGTGCTCTAGCTCTCCCTCGCTTTGGCAAATAAATACGTTGTCGCTAGCACCACTTTTCCGAGGTTTAGCAACAACTGGATAAGATAGCGTACTTTCTTTGATAAAAGCCTTTGCTTCGTCAAAGCTTGCGACGGAACGGTATTTAGGAATGCGCACTTCTGCAGCGGCCAAGGCCTCGCGCATTAGAAATTTATCCCGACGATGAAGACTGAGTTTGGGATCGTTGCCTAAGGCGCCGTAAGCTTGAACCAAGCGATCTGTATAGGGAACTGCTTCTTCGCAGCCTGGGATTATATGCGTAACTTCAAGCTCCCGAAGCTTAGCAACCGTGATGCCTATGTCGGGGTCATAATCTAAGGCGTATTCGCATTCTTCGGTGGGCTTATGCGCATGCCCTTTAATCTTAGGAAGAAATTTTGCATCGCTTCTGACCTTCACACACTCAAATTCGCGAGCTTTGATAGCATCGACAAAGTCACTTTCATAGACATGCATAGGATCTACAACAGCAAACTTTGGTATTGTTCGCGCCTGAGGCACATCACTTGCAGCGGCGCCTTTTCCTAGAATAATAGATGCTATCGGAATCATTAAATTCTTTACTCCTGCAATTTGCATTATATAATTCTTCTGTATGTCATTGTGTTCTGCGGCGGATAGTAACACCCGAATTAGAGCGGAGCAACGGCAATCTGTGGTTGAAAAAAAAAATTAAACCGAGGCTGAAACTGGACACGAAAGTGAATTAAAGGCATAAGACAAGTTGATTCACGAGGTGGGGCAAGTATGCTGATTATTCTTGTGCTTTTAGGCAATTTTCTATTCTATATTGCTGCATGGGCAATTCTGGGATTTCTTGCAGTTAATCTTCGAAATAATTTTGGTTATAGTGGGGTTGAAGCTGGGATAATCCTCGGGCTTGGTTGCTTTTGTGGAACTCTCAGTGGATTATGGGCAGGGCACCTTTCCGATAAGTTTGGTCGCAGAAATTTGCTTTGTGGTAGC
>CALBMD010000226.1 GCA_937896265.1 uncultured Pseudomonadota bacterium | reverse complement strand
CAACATGATATGCAATTGGGGCATAAACGTGATGAAGTAGGATGGCGTCCTTACCAAATTTGTCAAGATCATGGAGCGATTATCTTAACAGCACACGAACACAGTTATGCTCGCAGTTATAGCTTAACTGCCTTGGGTAACCGGTCTAAATCACATGGCAAAAAGGGTGAACCTGACAACTTGGTCGTGAAGCCTGGTTCAACTTTCGTTGTCGTGTCTGGCTTAGGCGGTAAGACTGCTAGAACTTACGATTGCCGTAGTCAAAAAGATGTAGATTGGTGGGCTAGTATCAATACGACGAACTATGTCAAGATAAATGAGGAAGTAGAGCGATCCTTAGACTGTTCAGGTAATGAATCTCTCGTGAATCCTGGTGCGCTTTTTCTTACCCATCATGGCGACTCTTTTAGTGGTGAGTTTATTGATGTTGCAGGCAACACGATAGATCGTTTTCAAGTCCATCGAGAGTAAATCTAAGCGCGAGGGGATTATTTCGATGTCAAAGTGTAAACCCCATCCCAATCTTCAGGGGGTGGGTTCAGTTTGAATGTTTTGCAGCGCTCGATATAGATCAAAGAAGGGTTTGTCTTTTTACCTTTTAAGTCAGGGAAACGTTCGTACTCATATACAAGCGAGGCTTGAAAAGCCTCGAGGGCTTTATCCCATTCTTTTGCTTTGTAAAAGGCCAAGCCCTCATGAAAGGTCTTCTTTAGATTCAGAAGGATCGGCGAAGATTCTCCGACGATACCAAGCAAATCGTAGGTTGTAACAGGTTCTTTTTTCCCTACCACTCGAATAGTGTCGAGTTCGCGAAAGTCAAACTTATTGTTTGTTAGATCTTTGGTAAAATGAGATATCTGTGTAAAGACACCATATTGTTTCGCTGCTTCTTCCAGCCTGGCAGCTAAATTCACACTATCACCCATCATTGTATAATTCATGCGATCGCGAGAACCCATGTTACCTGTAACGATTTCTCCTGAGTTGATGCCAATACGCATGCGCATTTCTTTGACGATCTGAGGCCACTTATCACCTTCTGAGGCCCATTTGACGCGGAGGTCGGCGAGTTTTTCTTGCATTCTTGCCGCTACAATGCAAGCGCGCACAGCATGATCTTCTAGTTTCATCGGGGCTCCAAAGAAAGCGATAATGGCATCTCCTTCGTATTTATCAAGAGTCCCTTTTTGTGCTAGAAGAATATCTGTCATCGCAGTGAGATATTCGTTCAGAAGCTCGACAAGCTGAGAGGCGTTGAGCAGCTCAGAGAAAGAGGAGAATCCTTGAATATCAGTGAAATAAGCAGTCAAAACACCCATATCTCCACCTAGTTTTGGTGGTGTCCCTGTCGAATGCATTTCTTCGATAAGTTCAGGAGAAATATAGCTGCCGAAAGCTTGCTTTAAAAATTTCTTATCTTTTTCTTCGGAGATGTATTTTACTAAGTTAGTGAGAACAAACATGCTCACAATTTCAACCATTGGCACAGCAATATAGGCCCAAATACCTCGATTAAACCAGAAGTTTTGATCAAATAAGAAATAACCGATAACAAATACAGCTACAGCCACACCTGAAATGACTGCTCTGCCCCAGATCATCAAAGGGGCGAAAAGAAGACCGACAAGTAGGACAATTAGAAGCTCTGTGCCATAGATACTAAGAGGTCTCTTGAGGAAATTTTGATGCAAAATATTATCTATGACAGCAGCATGATTTTCTACTCCATCGATAGAAGGATCAAAGGGGTTAGGTCGAATGTCATTAATGCCTGTTGCTGTAGCGCCAAGTAAAAGGACTGCATCTTTGAGTTCGGCTTTTTCTTGTTCCGTAAAAGAGTTGTTATAAGCATCTGCTAAGCTGTAGAAGCGAAAAGATTGTCCAGGGCCTCGGTGATTTACTAGAATACGACCAACCCCTAGGGGGTCTACAGGGACTTCGATAGCCTTATCAGGTTCATTGCGATTAGAGAGTAAGATCGATTCAATCCCGAATTTATCGAAAATAACAAAGATATCGCTATTTAAATATTCTGCTGCTGTCTTCAGGCTTAAGGAAGGCATTAAAACGCCATTCACATCTGCGACAAGAGTTACCCATCGGTTGATAGCGTCATCATCAGCGTCATTACTGAAAAATGCGAAATGCTGTGATGATTTGGCATATAATGGCGTGTTTGCTACTAAGCCATAAGCTTTTTTAACAAAAGAATAGTCTTTGAGGGTGCGGCCTTCTGGGATGTCAAAATTAGAGATTTGTGAGGACTTCATCAGAGAAAGTCCTTTAAATGGATCACCTGAAGTAACGTTAAGTTCTGCTTCACGTTTAGAGCCAAAATAAAAGAAGCCTAAGACGATATTACTGAAATTGTGAATTGCCTCAGAAAAGACATCATCACTTGGCGAAGACTTGATCATCTGTTGCAGAGCTTCTGTGGTCTTATCAATATTTTGTTTTTTGAGATTATTGATTTGAGATTGAGCATCCTCTAATAGTGTCTTCTCTGGTTCTGCCCATACAGCATCAAATCCTACCCAGCGAACACCTAGCTTTTTCAGATTGTCGAAGGATTGAGCATAAAATCGTCTAGAAAATGGCCATCTTCCGAACTGTGCTAACGACTTTTCGTCGATAGCTAAAATACCAACTTGAGTTGGTGTTTGAATAGGGCCGCGATTCTTAATTTTCCAATCAAGGATTTTACTTTCGACAGTATAAACCAAATCTGTTTTGTTGCTTTGATAATGAGTATAGAGAGTGTAATAGCTGAAGCTAATGATAAAAACGCAAATAGCAATCAAAATCCAATTTTTTTTGAAATTGCGAAGAATGATTTTTAAAATATTATGCATTTTTTAAGAATTTAAATTTAATTTTAATTTTAAATAAGAAATAGCTTTAAAAATAAACTTTTCAGAATAGCCTTTTAACAAAATAATAGGTTTACCCGGCTTAACAATTGAACACACACGAGTATAAATTCCAACTCCTGAACCCATTCTAGAATTTTTAGATTTCATAGATAAGATAAAATTAGGTTTTATCATCATTCAAAATTTAGTGGTACAAAAAAGTGGACGTTTTTTTAGATATTTTTTTCTAAAAATTTTTTTAAAAACTTTTAAATAAATAAATTCGAATCTAGTTTGATTTAAATTATAGATACCAGTGCTGAAGTTACCATAATGAGTATTTTTAAAAATACGTTTTGTTCTTTTTTTAAAAATATGATTTTTTTTTATTAAAAAATTTAAATTCAAAGTTTACTCTTTTAAGCTGAAGTTTATACATAAAATGAAAT
>CALBMD010000225.1 GCA_937896265.1 uncultured Pseudomonadota bacterium | reverse complement strand
TGGCTGTTCATTTAGAAGCGCTTGCAAAAAGTTATAGAATTGTTTTGTGTACAAATCTTGAGGCCTACCAGCTGTTGCCGATAGTGTTCAGGCTTGCGGAAGTGCGGCATATACCATTTGCACGCAAGATAAAGCCATGGGTGGATTTAAAAACTTTACTGCTACTCTGCGCTGTAGTGCATGACGTTAAGCCAATATGTATTCACAGCATTACCCCTAAGGCTGGGCTGTTAGCGATGGCGGCTGGATTTTTTCATCGAGTGCCCAACCGCTGGCATACTTTCACGGGCCAAGTTTGGGCAACGCGACAAGGGATTCAACGATGCTTGCTTAAGGCGTTTGATCGTTTGATTGTGCGTCTGGCGACCAATGTTTTTTCTGACAGCGCCTCTCAATGTCGCTTGCTTGTGCGGGAAGGGGTGGTTCGAGAGGATGGGGTTGCTATGATGGGAACGGGATCGATTGCGGGTGTTGATCTGAAGAAGTTTCAACCAGACGAGGAGAACCGTGATCGATTTCGACAAAGAATAGGCGCCATCGTCGATGCATGTGTTTTTCTTTATGTTGGGCGTCTTGCTAAAGATAAAGGCGTGTTTGATCTAGTTCGCGCATTTAAACAACTTGCAGTAAAAGATCCCAATGTTGAGCTGTGGTTTGTGGGCCCTGACGATGAAGGTTTGCTGAACAGTTTGCAGTCTACCGCTTATGGTTGTGAAGCACAGATTAGATGGTTAGGAGCCACGTCTAATCCGGAATGTTTTATGTCTGCAGCCGATGTCTTGATGTTGCCAAGCTACCGCGAAGGCTTTGGATCGGTGATTATTGAGGGAGCAGCCTGTGGGTTACCTGCGATAGCATATTCTATCGATGGTGTAATTGACGCCGTGATAGATGGGCATACTGGGCTAATGGTCGAAGTTGGTGATTTGGACGCTCTCGAGGGTTCAATGCAAGCACTAGTTCAGGATAAAAAAATGAGGGGTGTTCTTGGTCGCCAAGCTATGGAACGCGCGGTAAACGCCTTCAGTAGTCAGGCAGTTACAGAGGCTTGGTTGAGTTATTACCGCAAGTATCTTGGTTAGTCGAATATGAAGAGATTTTTTGATCTCTGCATCGGACTCCTAGCTTTGACCG
>CALBMD010000224.1 GCA_937896265.1 uncultured Pseudomonadota bacterium | reverse complement strand
AATACCCTTTCTTTCATCTTCGTCCTTTCGGTCCACGGCATAAGACCCCTCCTCAAGGAGGGAGTGTAAACCATGTCGTCGGACAAAAGTGTTCACCATGTCATCGGGTCATACCTTTGTTGCTGTTGGGAGAGGGGAAAACAAAACCTGTTTATTGAGGCATGGGGCATAGTAATTGAGTAAAGATTTTACCACCTTTAATAAAAGATTCTTTTGGGTCTAGTACGCTTGCTTTTATCAAATTATCTAACATTTTTTTGGCACGTCTCATCGTTTCTTTATGATCTATTTCGTCGCTAAGGGCTAAAAGTCCTTTGAAGTGATTTAATGTAATAGGTCTAGATTCTGAGTGAGATATATAAAAAAAGTACAATGTTGCACTATCGCCTTTTAGTTTTCTAGCTGTTATTCTATCAAACGTTGTGTAGGCATTAAGTCTGTAAAAGGGGATCATGCATCGACTAAAGCTTATTTTCAATTTTTGGTCTGAGCTTTGACCAAATTGCTCAAGATCTGTTATTAAGGGGCCAGACCATTTGTGTCCTTTTGCATTGGAAAAAGAAAGAGACATCCTGTTTAATCGATCAAGTTGCCTACGTACTCTTTTGATGTTTTCGCCGCTGCTGCTTGATAAGCCAAGACCTTGAAGAATATAGCGAAAACTAAGATTTATCGTTAGCCCTAGGTGTCCTTTAGTATGTTGATTTGTTAGCTCCTTGACCAACCAACAGTAGAGCTTTTCATCTTCTTGGTCACAAATTGGGCCGTGAATTATTAAGCTGTCACCCTTTACCCAAATATCTTCATAAATAGAAGGCTCGCGTCGATCAGAATCTCTCTCCTCTCCATTATAGATATAAGTTAGATCTTTCCTTTCTTGGGTGGAAACCGTTTTAAAAGCAGATATTCTGGTGACCCAAGTCATAATCTGGTGTTCGTCATCGCTATGCGTAAGTATCTTCTCATTCATTTTAAATTTCTCAGCCTCTTCTTCAGTAATAACTTCGCTATGTTCTTTTGTTACTCTATAATCTTCGCCGCTAAAGTACACAAGCTTTGCGGACTTAATTCTCGATGCAATCCTTGATCCAATGAGCTCAGATAGAATCTTACCATCTAAACTAATCGCCTTGTTTTCACAATGATTAGAGATCAAGATTGTTGGCTTGTTTGACCTATATCTTGAGTCTAACAAATCAAACACTGATTTTTGCTGATCTGTGGTAAGAACTTCTTGCCCAAGTTCATCGAGTATCAGTAAATCAACATTTTTTGATCGATCTCTTACATGCTTAAAAGCATGTTGTGTATTTGATCTTAGTTTTCCGTGCTCAAAACCGTACGCGCTACGGTTACGATTCAATTCTAGATATTCATATACTGGGATATAAAAACAAGAGAGATTCGTCTTTTGTAGATAGTTTAGCATTATATGTGCTGCAGAATGGGTTTTACCAGTTCCGATACCGCCGTGGAAAAAAAGGAATGGGTTTTTGTTTTGTTGAGAAATTAGTGACTCAGCTACCTCTAAGATTTCAGGGCGAATGTTTTCTCTAGTCAGAGCTTTGAAATACCTATTAGGTACTTCTGCGGCTCCTATTGCATGAATTTTTGCATCAACCGCCCATGAGTTGCTGTTAAATGGTACGCAGACAGTACAGGTCGTTGCAATGATGGTGCCTTCCTGTCCTTCTGCCATCAAAAACTTATCTGTACAGGCGGCACATGGCTCTATTGCTTGTAATTGATGGTTGCCTTCAGGCAGTTCTGCTGTTTCGACAGTGGGAAAAGGTTTGTATTCAATTGGTGGTTTTGTAGGGTTGGCTTCATGGTACCTAATTTCTTTCTCTTTGGTACGCGTTAAAATCTTCTCTGCAAGGTTTACTGCACCTAAAGTCGTCATCAAAATCCCCCCCCAAGTTGAGTAGTTTAGACTATATTGCAATGACTTGTTCGTTGTTTCTCTTAAAAATCCCGATGAGTGCATGTACAAAGAAAGCGTTGAGCAACATGAGCAACGCTCTAAGTACGATCATCCCCGAGCATTTTGCTTCAATTAGTCGTGCCGTATCGCTGCTTTTTGCCGTTGTCTGCAAGTTGGTAAGTTCTTTTTTGGCATCATCTATTTTCGAGGACCATTTAGCCATATTGCCATTTTCCTGCTTTTTTGTCGCGGTTTGAAACGCTTCGATATAGGTTTCTATCTGGGTTTCAATTGAGGCAGTCTGCTTATTATTTGTAGTCGCTGTCGTGACCTCTTGGATCGATGTTGAGGCAAGATCATAGCTCATGGTGGCTAAGACATAGCCGAATACAGCAAGAAACAAGAAGGCGGCGGTTTTTTTCTGCATTTTGGCTGAAAAAAAGATAGTAAGAGCAACTAAGCTAAGCTCGCAAACGGCGGCGATGGGTAGTGAGGCACTGCCAAGGCCGCCCGTAATATAGGCGGAGGTTTGGAAAAACACTAGAAGGCCAGTTATGGCTAAGACGGCGACGGAGAGAAAAAAGGCTGAGGGGCTTGTGATAAGAAGCGAGAAATCCTGCCAAGCAAAGTGTTCGGGAGCGATATCTACCTTCTTACTGGCGGTTTGTTCATCAGGAGCCTTGAGTGTTGCTAGCTTTGCAACCTCGTTCGCTAGTGTACATATAGATTCTTGTACATCCGATTTAACTTCGGATATAGCGGCCTGTATCTTTTTGCCCTGATTAGCTTGGTCAGCGTCAGATTGCTCTGTAGCTTCCGTAAATGCTGCCACTAGATTTCTAATCTCCTCCGCCATGTCGGTAAGGGCCTTTTGGTTCGCAGCTTTGACTTCTGAAATGGCAGCAGCCTGTGATTTTTCGGCAAGATTAGCTTGGACGGCTTCAGATTGCTTTGTAGCTTCCGTAAATGTCGCCGCCAGGTTTCCAACCTCTTGTACCATGTCAGCCATGGCCTTTTGGTCGCCAGTTTGTGGATGTACAGGGTGTTGTTTAGTGTGTACGCTAAGATTGGCTTCTTTTATATCGTGTACATTGGTGCCGGTCATGTTGGTATGACTAGGTGGTTGTTTCTTGGTGGTTGTGTACGATCGTACATCGCCATTCAAAACGTCTGTGTCACGGTGTATCTTTTTGATTTCGTACACATTTGTACGTGTAGCTTGCCAAGCTTTTAAATGCTTGCTGATAGTGCTTAAAGATCCGCGTTGTAGTTCTTCTCGTATCCTGCGTGTTGTAATATTTTTTTTTGTACACTTAATCTTATCGCATATCTCTCGTACGTCTTGGTACGTTACAGGTCCAGTACGCATATATTAGCTCCACAAAATATATGATTTGTTGGCAACTTCAAGTTAAATGGGAAATTGATTATATTTTAAGTCCTTGTGTACCATAAAGTAAAGTGTCATGTTATGTACATGATACAATCATCATATCATAATGCATGATATTTTGAACCTGTCGGCGATTAATTGCAAAAATAAATGGTTCCAGAGTACAATTAAGCGTAGCTTGACGATCAGGAGTATGTATGCCAAATACGCGGGTGATAACTGTACTAAATGAAAAGGGTGGCTGTGGTAAAACTACGAGTGTTATTCAGTTGGCTTACTATCTTGCGAAGAACTACAAGGTTCTTCTGATTGATATAGACAAGCAGGCTAGTTCAACAATCCACCTAACCGGCCGGGCAGACCACAAGAGTAGCTCTTACGATCTTTTTAAGAGCGAAGGCGACATACCTGTTAAAAAAGTCGTGGTCAAGCCAAGCGGAAATTGGGGTAATTTAATATTGGTGCCAGCGGATCGACGGTTAACAACCTTAGAACAGGAACTATCGGCCTCAATAGATAGGGACCGCATTCTTAAAAGAGCAGTGGATAGGACGGGTGGTTTCTTTGATTTTATCGTGATAGACACTCCCCCTGTACTGGGTATAGAAACCCGCAACGCATTGATTGCTTCGACGCACTACCTGCTTGTGACGGACCTGTCGGAGTATTCGGAAATAGGTGTTAGCAATGCCCGTATATTCGCTGATCGAGTTAAAGAAAGGGCGAACAACTCTCTGAAAGAGATAGGTGTCTTGCTTACAGGGTATGAAAAGGCAAATGCCAAGGTTGTTAAAGAAGCCTTAAATAATATGAAGAAGGAAGAATTGTTTTTAAGAGATTGGATTATTCCACACTCTGTGAAAGTTCTCGAAGCTCAGCGACAGAACCAAGCGCTTGGAGAAGCTTTCCCATCTTCGATCGTTGCTAAGACCTACATGAGATTTGCTACTCACATTATGGAGAATATATAAATGTCAAAGCAAAAGAAACCTGTACCGACAAGAGTTGAGGTGTTTGACGATTTTGTTGATCCACCAGATGCCCAAGTGAGTAGCTCGCCTATAAGTAAAGATGAACTGGATACTTCTGATTGGTTTCAAGAGGCCGAAAAAAGGCCGCGACGTGTAGCAATGACCTTTACATTAGATCCAAATGTAATTGAACTTATTGAACAGGCGGCTGGTAAACATAGACTTTCTCGATCCAGGATAATAGAGAAAATTGCAATGAAAACCCTAGGGTAGTTTTTACATATTATAACCTCCTCTCCTAGTATCCAAAGGTCTTATTAAGAAAGAACGCGGTTCTAAAGCTAATGTTTACTCTATACAACGTAGCTAAAAGCTTTATGTAAGGGGTATCTTACGTTTTCTCGAAGGTTTTAGACTTTAACCTGACACTTCTACAAAAAATTGATCTGTCGAAGTCTTAATCGCTCTATGTATTAACTCTTGTAGGCTACCCGTTCGCTACCAAAACAGCATCATAGTCCAGCCCATTCTTCTTGAGTTGATAGCTGACAGCCATTTCTATGAACTGTTTCATGGATACCACATCTTCCAATTTAGCTGCGAACTTGATTGCCTGGTCGATAGTGATATTACGTCTACCGCGTTCAATATCGCAAATATAGGCTTTTTGGACACCTAAAAGTTTACCGAACTGTTCTTGGGTCATTTCCTTTCTTTGGCGAAGAACGCGCATCATCGTTGCAAATGTAAACTCTTCACCAGCTATATTTTCAAGCAGCTGCATAGCGTCAGATTTTTTCATGTCAGCTTCTCCCTTTAATACTTGTGCTTGTTAACTTCCTTAACCTCAACAAAATCAATAGTGCCATCACTATTAACAACATATATCGCTCTATAGGAACGATTGAGTTTTATTGATCTTTGGCCTTTTCGATCCCCTTTTAGAGGCTCATCATGGTAGCCCGGAATCTTTCGGACAATTTCGAGCCCTGAAGTTTCTACATCATGGACCCATAACATAAGCGCTTCTATTATGTGGCGTGGAAGTTTTCTAAGCTCCTTTTCTGCTTGTTTCGAAACCTTCACCACATAAAGCATGCATCGGCCCCCTAGTACGTTAATTAAAGTACTTTTTAAATAGTACGTTATTTAGCGTACTTGTCAAGGGGGAAAACATGACCAAAAAACCCCAGTTTTTGCTAAAAATTATATCAAATAAAATCAACACGTTGCGACAGCGTAAAATCCGAAGTGGGGGGGGGTTAGCAGGCAGGGCATACGCATCTAAATTCTAGAAACAGCAAAGATGAGGGTTTGGGGAGCGGTAAGGATTACGTACAAAAACCGTCATCTTGGCTAAAACCCTTCTTGTCCAAGCTATTTATCCGATCTGGCGTTAAAAAGATTTGTCTGAAATTGGCTATTTATGCCCAACGCGCCAAAAAGGTCAATTCATCCCACCGTCCAAACGGCACTCTTCATAAATCTATCCTAAAAAGATCTTGTCCGCGAAAATGGCAACTAAAGCTTCGATATCCACTTTAGGTACATTTGGATTGAATTCGAATGACCCAAAAAGATTGACGTGTTGCCAAGCGACAGGTGACATTCCTTGAATGACAGACATTGCTTCGTGGTTGCCTGCGTCTTCTTTTTGCTTATGTACTCGAGAAAGTAGCAAGGTGTTGTAATAGATCACTGAGTTGGCAATTAGTCGGGAGCATTCGTTCCATATCTGTTGCTCAGCTTAGGTTTTAACGTGAAATTTTCCACCATTTACATAAGCAATTGCGCGCCGGAATCGGTGATAAGCTTCACCTCGGTTGAGCGCCTTTTGCACGTTCTGTCGTAGTTCTACGTCGTCGATAAAGTCAAGAATATATAGGGTGCGACATATATTTTCTAGCTCCCAAAGGGCTTTCATCGTTTTGTTTTGTCTGCTATAGCTGCTTAGCTTTCGAACTATCGTGGCCTGTGTCACATCTTTTTGTGCCAAAGATGCCATGATTCGTTGAATATTCGGCCATTCGCTTTCAATCAATTCTAGGTTTGCCTTTCGAGAAGGCTTAATTAGGGAGTCATATTGGCTTGGGTGCTTAAAACCAACAAGAGAGCTCATTTTCTTGTGCAGATCACGATATCTCGGAGCAAAATCGTAGCCAAACGTGTGCAAAATCCAGAAATTTACTTGGTTGGTCCCATGCGTATCCGTAGAATGGCGTTCTGGTTTGATATCCGAGGTATTATTGTAAAGTAAATCGAAAACATAGTGACTCTCGTGTTCGTGAGTCCCAATAATCTTAGCGTTAATAGGCACATGATTGGCTATTAACGTATAGCTGCTGACGCCTTTATGCAATCCAAAATATTTTGGTGAATAGCGAGAATTGATTGTATTTATTTGTGTTTCCATTCGCTGGCCATCACTACTAGAATGGATTGAGTCATGAATATTGAAGAGCTTGAATAGCGGGAGAGCCGCGATGGCATTGCTAATTGCATTGTTAGCTTCGTGTAGTGTTTCTAGTCTCACGTAATTACGTGTCGTAGTTATCAACGATGAAGAAGTCAGGCCGGAAACTTCGGCCATTTTTGATAATCCCATATTGGTACCCATGGCAACAATACAGGCAAGAATTTCGTGAGGCTCAGCATTTTGCTTGACATATCGGTCTAAAACATGAGTGAAGGAGCTAAAAAATCCGGTGTTTTTTGCGACAAACCATAAGAGATCTGGGAGAGAAATTCCAGGCAGTTGATCATAAAATTGATGACTGACGGGCTCTTCAGTGCTTGGGTGGATTAGCTTCCATCGACGTTTATCGTCAGAGCCTATGATCTTGATATGTTTGTTGAGTCCATTGGCAATACGTTGATTAACAGCCGTTATCTTTTTTTCAAGAGAAATTTGAAAATCATTCAGAGTTTCTCGGATTGGTGTCAGCAAAACAGGTGAACCAATATCATTCAAAATGAAATCCTTGTTTTGCCAGCGAATATCGCTAATCAAGTCGTCTTCAAAACGCCGATACTCAGTGCTTCCTCCGACAAATACATCGCCAGATTCTAGCGCTTTGCGTAGGCACCGATAAACTAAGAACTCGTATCGATCAACGACCAGCTTCTTGTCTTTTTCATCTTCTATCGTGACAAATAGGTGCCGCTGCAAATTTTTTGGAATCAATGCAATCGGGAATGTAGACGGATCAACCTGTCTTAGCGACTTTCCTTGCCTAAGAATATTTTGCAAGAATGTGACAGCCTCTAATAACGGTGCATCTTCCACACGGCCAGCAAAGGACAAGTCGGTAAATAATTGTCGTAGATTCCTTTTGAAAGTCAGTGATAGCTTTGTCCAATAAGACCAAACGAAAGCCTCCTTATCAAAAGCAATATTACGCATATAGTCCGATACCTGTGAAAATCGTTCCGGATCAAGCATAGAGAATGCTTTTTCCTTTACCATAGTAAAGGAAGCGTCACTTGGTATTGAAAGATCAACGAATAAATTGAGAACTTGACCAGCTGCCTTAAGGTTTTCAGAGGCATCCGCAAGTGCATTGTGCATAGCTGCTTCTGCAGCTATTTTGGCTTGGTTTTCGTATTTATCTACCCAATGGATAAAAGCGTCGATCAGACTATCATTGATCTGACGAAAGCGATGATAGGCAAAGCATATAAGATATAGACGTGTCGTGGATATAGCCATACGCTGTAGCTTAAAGACAGTATAGAATTTGACCAGAGACGCGTAGTATTTGACACTTTCACTTGAAATTCCTGATGTTTCAAGAAATTGCTGGGAAAACTCGTACAGTGGTTGAAAGAATTTGCGACGCTCCACTTCAGATCTCAGTTCTTTATAGCTAAAATCCATAGCTTCATGCTTGAATGCGGTGATCCGATACATGCCTTCATCGGCCTTTAAAAGTTCATCGAGTTGTTTTTCATGCGCCGTCGTCAAAGCCTTCCCAAGCAATTGGGTAATTCTCCTGCGTTCAGCGGCCATCACCCGACCAATCATCTCCTGCATAAAACGATAGCTTGGCGCGACTATACGTTGGTGTGCAAGATATTGCATTGCCTCACGAAGAATATAGCTTGGCTGAGTTGAAAGCATTGCAAGCCTTTGTGCCTTCTGTTCCAACTCAAGCTGAATTTTAGTATCGCAAAGTCGATAATCAAAAATTTTAGGGACTGCTTTTTTTTGCTCAAGACGAACTGGTTTGGAAGGGATCTTGAGATCTGCCAAATCAGTTCCAGGAAAATAAAGCTCGATGATATAGCGTAGATCGTCAAGAACACTTTCTTGCTTATACCGAAAAACTTGTCTCTTAGCTTTGAAATATCCTAGTTGTAGAATCAGGTGAGCTCCCACTGATATAGTATAGGTAGCATCAACAGCCTCTTTCTCCACTGCACTTAAATCGAAATATAAAAGCCTATCTTCGTCTGTAAAACTTGGTAAAGCATAGAGATCATCAATTTCTCCGTTAGTCAAAATTTGCAGTCGACGGGAATCGGAACTCATATGCTGGGCTTTCGATGGTGCAAAAAGTATAGCTATTTGCACTTAGTGCTTTGTCAATTTTACAAACGGACTTACAATACTTTTAAGAGTGCAAATATTAGTGCATAAATCAAAGTGCGTAAAGTCGAACTTTTAGAGGTTTTTGCTCGATGAAGAGAGAAGATACCTTCGGTCACCAAAAGATCGGATACGCTCGTGTTAGTTCTCGAGATCAAAATCTTGATAGCCAGATAGACCTTCTTGAAAGAGCCGGTTGCATGAAAATATTCAAAGATAAAATTAGCGGAATAAAATCTGACCGACCAGGGTGGACCAAACTTTTGGAATTTATCCGTCCCGGCGACACCATCGTAGTGGCTGAGCTTAGCCGAATGAGTCGGTCTCTGGCTCACCTTCTCCAGCTCTCACAAACATTTGAAGCTCAAGGGGTCGATATTGTATCTTTGCGTGAAGATATCGGCACAAAAAACGCCACAGGCCGATTTTTCTTATCGATGATGGGTGCCATCTCCCAGATGGAGCGAGAGCTAAAGCAAGAACGCATAAAAGATGGCAAAAATGCCGCTAAAGCTCGAGGGAAAACAGGCGGACGCCCGAAAGTCTCAGCAAGCAAACTCGAGCAAGCAGAAGTGCTATATGAAAATACTAAAAAAACTGCAAATGAAATTTGCAAATCCTTGGGTATCGGGCGGCGCACTTTCTTCTATCATATGGAAAAGAGAAAAGTTTCTGAAATGTCAGAAAAACCAGTTATTGTAGCAACATCCAACCTAGCGTCTTGCGGCGAGATGAATTGACCTTTTTGGCGCGTTGGGCATAAATAGCCATATTGAGGCCTTAACGACTAGGAATACGACTTGTTGATTTTTCAAATCGTAAGGAACAGGAGATGGTGGATTCGTGAAAGGCTATTTATTGAAATGAAATATCAATCCATGTCATTACTTTGGTATTGGACTGAACCCTAGTGCTGCTTGGAGGTTTAATCTTATCCGCCTTGCCAAAAATTTTTTGAGCTCATAGGTGGTAAATCGTTATGTGTGATATATTTTAAGCCGTATTCCAGGCGTTGTGCTGAAAAGCTATCACCACCATTTGCTATTGCAAACAGCACCCCGCGGGCTAATTTGTCAAGTTTTGGACTCACTTCTGCTATGCAGCTAGGACCAGTAAGCCCTCTCTCACCTTTTTGGCCAGCTGGTCCTTGCGGTCCTGGTTGCCTTGAAAGGTCATTTATCCTTCTTTCCAGCAAGGATAAATCATTTCTCAGATGATCAATAGCTCCAAGAATTGGTTCAATAGTTTTTTTAATCTTTAGTCTACATGCTTGGGCAAGTTGGTTGCTTTGAGCTTTATCCAATTCCAAACCTGCCCCTTCAATGATGGAAGCAATCTCCTCTTGAACGGCATTAAGCCAAGCTGCATCAGGGATTGTTGGTGGTATGACTTCGGCACCTTCGTTGTCGCCATCACGAAATCGACTATCTACGTGACCTGTCGCATCTATTCTATGCATGGTTTTCCTTGTATTTTGCTGTGACATGAGCATGTTTAGTCTTTTCGATAAGACTAATTAGCGCCTCGTCTCGTTCTACTTTTCCCCATGGGGTGTTTGGTAAACTCGTCTTTTTGTTCTTGAGGCCAATAAATTCAATGGTGTTTTTGCCTGTCTTGATTTCGATGTTGGCACCAACAATACTTTGAAAATGCGCCTTGGTGTTGCTCACTAACCACTCTTGTCCTAGCGCCATGGCTTTATGCCCTTTTGCTTGCAAGGCAGCCACCGGATCGGGGTTTTTGCATAGCTTCTGCCAACTACTGAAGAAATGGCTTTGACGGTCAAGCGGTGGTGAAAATACGGTGGTTGCTAAATCAAAGACTGCGGCAAACTCTTTTGCAATAGCATCAAGCAAGGCCATTGCCTTCGGATCTTCGGCTAGGCTATCTTGCGACCCTGGAGGAAAGAGCTTGATGAGCGTCTCTCGCATTAAATCATGGGACATAGCAGAGAACCTCCAGATCAGCGGTTTCTATGTCGGCAGTCGGACTTTTGACTACAAAGCTTTTCGCCCCTAAACGTTCACCGATGGCCCATAGACTGCTTAACGCCAGCTTGCCACTGGTCTTTTGACCATCGGCATCGAGGAAGTTTTTAGGAGCTACCTCTGTACAGAGACGTTTGACCTCAGCTTCTACTAGCGGTTTTAGCTCCGCAGGATCGACGGTAAAAGATATTTTGACCTCTTTTGGCTTAAGCGGGAGGATATGGACCTCAGCATGGTCTGGAGCTAGTATCTTCAAAGCATCCTCCAGCTCGCTAATGAGATCCGGCGTTTGGCAGCCTTCGCCATTTAGAAAGGTGACACCGACTTTGCCCGGTTCACCCATAAGGTAGCTTGGCCTGACCCACGCTTGCTTAATGCTTGGGATGGCTTTGGCCCAGCGGATATAGTCAGCGGGTGCGCCGCCTTGGGGAGGATTGGCGATTGCGAAAAGCACTCTAGATCTTAGCGCTTCTTCGCTCTCACGGTTATCACCTTGGAATATCTTTCCTTTCCCAATCTTTGAGATTGTGAGCCAAGGCGTTGTTATGGCGCATAGAGGTTGAGCCTCTTCGGCTATTTTAAGGTCACCTTCCTCTTTGGAAATGATTTCGACTGTTTGCGTTTCGCCGTTGCAAATGATCTCCTGCCTTACAGCAAATTCATGGCCATCGATCAGCCAAAGCTTGGGTACTGGATAGCCTTTCTTCTCAGAGGTTGATTGAATTTCGAAAGTTGCTTTGGTTCTCTGGGCCTTTTTTCTTGGTTCCTTGACGATTTCGGCCCAGCGGTCAAGCAGCGACCCCTTAGCGGTATCGGGAAGCATATTGGCAGCCAGATAGTCAATGTGGCCGTGTAGCATATACGACAGACCAGATACGGAGTTAGCCAGTAGCCCGCGAAAAGAGTAGGGAAGATCAACAGTCTCTAGGTTTTCTTTAACTCGCTGATTGATTTCTTTGAAGCCTGGTCTGTTATAGCTCAAATCGTATCTCCTTTTGATCGCCATTTATGATGCAAAAAAGAATTTCACCATCTTGGTGCACTTCGACATCAAGGCTCTTGCTTTGCGGAAGATGTTGCAATGCTTCTCTGACATACTCTGCAGCAATTGCTGCGGCATCTAGTCCAAGGGCCTTCTGTCTTAAAGTCCAAAGAGAAGAACCAAAAGTATCGCCACTAATAGCATCAAACCAATAGCCATTTTTGCCCTGCTCGCGACGATGCGACTGGACACTTAGGGCTATGGCGCTCTCTAAGTTGCTCATATCTACTAGGCTTTTGTGAGTTGTTGCCACTTTGCTTGGATGCTCCTAATTTTTGTTATTTTGTCCGGGGCGCTTATTACTTGACCACCATTTGGTACACTGAGTGAGGTTGATAGCTCCAAGAGCGCTTCAATTAGCTCATCAATTATTCCACCAATGTCCGAGGATTTGTTGCCGATGTGGACCTTACTACCACTAGCCTTGATGATGGCATCTTTGGAAAAAATCGCTGATTCACCCTCTTTTAGGTCGGGTTCATCTTTGGCTTTGGTGGCAATAACTACCGGATCACGTCTCTCGCCATTGCCGACGCTAAGAAAAGCGCTACCTTTAGGGGTGATAGACTTAAAGCCATAGTGTTGGATGTGGAGCAACTCTCGTTTAGATTCGCCGCTGCTAAATGTCGCTTGCATAGTTACACCATCGACTTTATCAACCAAGCCATGCCCGACCACTTGATTTATCCTTTGGTTTAGGCTTTCGAATAGGCGTTTTATTTGCTTTGTTAACATGACCGATATGCTCCGAGATTAAAAATAAGGTTGTTGTTTCAGAGAAGTTTTCACTGTCGCCATCGATGGCAAAGCTCAATGATTTGACTAAAAAAGTGCCGCTTGCTAGCGGTAAATCGACGGTAATCACTGTGCCAATTTCGAAAAATGATATTCCGGCAAGGGTTATTTCCAAGGTAAAAGACTTCATCTTGCGAATGGTCATTTCCCACTCCAGGCGACGCTTTTCGTCGTTGCTCTTGGGTAGATTTGCCAAGGTAATGATCTTTAACTTCTTTGAGTTGATCTCGTCGTCAAAAACAAGTTCCTTGCTAGCGCTTGTTCCTTTGGTCACGCCGTCGAAAAGCCATGATTTTTGCGTGGTCTTTTGTGGGCTAGTTGACCTCATCACATAGGTACCAAAACGCTCGGAAACATCGTATTTGAGCCGTAGATTCGTGACAGGTGACTGGCTGTCGAGCACAATGTTAGTCTCTTTTTTCTCGATAATCCTAAGTATCAAGCCATCATCTGAGGCAAAGAAAACGTGATGATTTGCTGCGGCCTGTTCGAGAGATTGGAAAATAGTATCACCTGGGCTAACAGTAAAATTTTCAACTGGTAGGTTTTGCAGTATGGAGGTTGAGACACCTACGTCCACAGCGGCGCAAAGATCTTGTGCGATGTTAAGTAGATCCTGTTTGCCCTGGTATTCCCTGGGATTTGCCGAACTATCAACGATCAGGGATAGCTGGTCACGTCCAGCAATCTCCACCGCTTCCATAGGCGAGAAGTCGATTGCCTCGATGATGGCGTTGATCTTTTTGCCGTCGATCATGATCGTTGCCTTCTTGCCAACGAGAGCGCTGGGGTTGTAAGCCCGAAATAGAGGATCTGTTGCATCCTTGGCTTTAGGGCCTGTCAGATAGGACTTATTGAGCAGCAAGCTGGTTTCTTCAAAAGGCTGTTCATTAAAAATCTTGGCGTTAAAGGAGCCACAAGGTGAATCCAGGTGGACCTCGTAGCGCAGTGAGATTAAAGGTACCGACTGACCGGCGATTTTAAACTCTAAACGGTTGACCGGCTGCATGAGCTAGCTCCTCCGCTTTGTCGATTGAGTTAAACCGTTGATAGGAGGCGACGAGACTTGGTTCGTTACCATAAGCGAAACGCTCGACGGTTTTTGTCTTTTTCTGGCTTCGGTTTTTCAAGCCCCAAAGAAACGAGAAAGCCATCGTGTTGGTTGTCTGCTCCATCAGCTGCTCGATAGCGGGAACAAAATCGTGACCAAGATCACCCTTGCTGGCCTCGGCGATTGTAAAAAACGCTATTGCTTCGAAAATAAGAATCTCAGGGTTCGGGAGCGGCTCGTTTTTAGCGTCTTTGGCGCAGTCTTTAAGTTGTGGTAATAGCGAGGCTAGGCAAGAAACTGCAACTCGATTAGGAGCTTGATTAACCGCCTTGGCAGCGTTGTGTAGCCTTTCGACAAGGAGAGTTGGGTTTTTCACCTCGTTAACAATGATAGAAGAGAGCGCTGCTGGTTTCGGTCCACCGATATTAAGAAAATTTAGCACCTCTTTATACATGGTTATATTGGCAGCCGTATGCAAAGCATTCTCGATGGCAAGCACGGCCCTCATGGCTCGATCTATGGCATAAACTGTTGCCGGAATGAAAGACAAAGCTTCAGTGGCCATCAAGGCATAATCGGTTAGGGTATCGTTGACAGCTTCGATTGACGAAATGACTTTAGAGAGAAGGCTACCGTCTTTATCCAGGACTTCTTTAAAAATTAGGCTGAAGGAGAAGGAGTTGACGCCTGTGGTCTCGAATTCTTTCTCGACACAAAGGGCATTTTTGTAGCCATAAAGCGGATGAATTAAGCGGCCAGGCTCATCTTTATCACAGGCTTTCGAAAGCAGATCCTTCATGAAAATGGCATCTTTGCCAACAAGATAGCCATCAATCCGGATCTCCATAGGGGCCTTGGCATAGCGTCTGACTTCCGGTTCGTGGTCGTTGATGAATTCATAAGACGCATGTCGCCACAGGGTTTTCTCCGACGCATCCGAGACGAAAAAAGGCACACCGCGAAATGATGCTTTAGCAGAAGTGATGGGGCTCTTGATCATCCAATGCCCTCCATGGCCCATCCTGTGTAGGTTTCAAGTCGTATGCGGTCAGGATTTTCAACCTTAAATTTGGTCGAACGTGGTAGGTCTTTAAAGCTTAGTTCGACTTTGACCTTAGATTCTTTTTTTGATTCTTGGTTAAGAGACTTAAAAAAAGAATAGATGTCTTTAGGTTCTTTGCACTGCATTTCCGTAAAGAAATCTTTTTCTAATGCAGATTCGGAAGCTTGCTCGCCAATTCCAAAAAATGGAATGTTCCAATTGTTTAATGATCCTAGCGAATCAAACCATTTGTTCCAATAGCGCACGCTTTTTGCGCCAAATTCTTCATCGGGGCCGAGCGTTGGCTGATGGTCAAAGATCGATTGGGCTAGCCATTCCGATATTCCTGGGATCTCCCCTCTAAAAACAAAATTGTACAAGCCAGATATGAAATCAATTATCGGTTGGAAAATTGTTTTTAGGTTTTCGAAGTTGTCATAAACAAACTTGCTGAAAACCAGGCCAGCAGCTACCAACAAGCCAATTTTAGAGGATAAGCCGATGAAAACTACAGAAACATAGGCGAGCTTTAGCCCTAACATCGTTGCGCAAAAAATCCCAAGATCCTTAAGAAAGGCTCCAAGATTAGCTGCCGTTTCAGGAGTTAGATGCTGGTTTAGTCCTTCAACAGCCTCTTTTATTCTGGTAATAACGCTCGTGACAGAGCCCAAAACGCCACCGTCAAAACCAATCTTAGTGGCTGTTTCATCGATAGCCGAACCCAAAAGATCCAGTTGGCCTAATAACCCTTGGACTTGCACATCGTTTAGGACTTTAGCTAGACCGTGTGATTTCTCCTTGAGCGCCTCCACCACATCTTTAAGGCCTTTCATTACGCCGGTTAACCCGATCAAAGAGCGCCCAGACTCGACGCCCATGATCTTCATCTTTTCGCCGACAGTTAGGTGCTTTTCGCCCATCAGCTGAAATAGTCGCTGCAGGCCGCCTGCTTTAAATTTGCCAGTCTCATCTATCACATCCCGGCGTTCGCTAGGTGAAAACCTAGCATGCGCTACTTCAAGCCCTTCTGGTGGTAAACTCGACATTCTCGACATAAAGCCGGATAGCGCTGTCCCGGCAATAGCGTCTTTAACGCCAATATCAGCAAGTTGCATCGTAATAGCAATAGCGTCCTCAAAAGGTAGGTTCATATCCTTGGCCAGCGATCCAACTTTAATCAATGCGTCATTTAGCTCTTCACTGGTTTGCCCTGAATTCGAAATGGCATAGGCCAGCTTGTCAGCAACGTCACCAATAGAGCTTTTAGGCAGGTGGAAAGCATTGATTAGACTGGTCAACATCTCTGCAGACCCTTCAAGCTGAAACCCTGGACTTTTTAACCTGGATGCGCCAGTAAAATAGGTAATAGGTGCTGTGGCTGCCATTAAGGTGTCACGATCGTTCCAACCTTGCGAGGCGGCGCGGTTCATGGCCATTGCTGCTTCTGGGTTAGAAAATTGCGTTTCTGCCCCAATACGCCGGATCTCGGTAACAAGCTCCGCTAGGTCTGTACTGGTTAGCCGAACTTTGTTGCCGAACTTATCAAAAGATCGACCAAGCTCAGCAAGTTTGTATATTTCGCGTTCTAAATGCGCCGGTGAAGCCATAGCGAAAATTGACGTCGCTGTGCCAGCAAGGGAAGGCAGCATAAAGGAGTCGGACATACTGGCGACCTTCTTTGCCACTTGTTCGCTGCGTTTCTGGAAGGTTCTTAGACCATTAAAATTAAGCGAACTAAGGCGCTTTTGTACCTTATCTAAGCTTTGGCTAGTTTTTTCCGTAGCTTTGTGTATGTTTTGAAAAAAGCTTTGTAGCTTCGCCAAACCACCCGTTTTGTCCTTAAAGATAGCCTCAAAAGCAATCTTCTTCGCATAGTTTTTTCCTTTACTCATTGTTTTGGCCTATAGTTCTTGTATGCTTTTCCAACACGCTCCACCCAATACAGCATTTCTTTTTCCGTCATTCGCATCATCTCTGAAGGCTGAAAATGAGTGAAGTAGAGAAGAATTTCATGCGCTTCCTTAACATCAACCTTCACTCGGCTAACAAAAAACCAACATGCTCCACGGCCAGCATGATGTCTTGCCGACTGAGTTTGGTCACGAAGCTGGGTGTCACTCCGGTTAATTTTGAGATGATGGGAAAAAATTCTTTGAATTTTGTGGCACCGTTAATCGTGATTTCTCCCATTTCTGCTGCCGTTAATTCACCAAAAGTTAGTTGGCTTATTTCAGAGCTGCCAAATTTGTAGGTCTTTGACAGGTGCAAGATGTTGTCTTCCATGTAAGGTTTAAGCATCGATTAGTTCTCCTTCTTTAGCACTTTCAAAGCGAAATTTAAATTTACCGTCGGAAGAGACATCCCCTTCACCGACGAAAAAAGCCTCATGTAAAATAAATGTTTTGCCGTTGTAAAGTTCTGCCGAAATGGTTGCATCTTCGGTGTCCAGCATCTCTTTGATGTCCAAATCTTTGGTATGCAGCATCTCGCCTTCGATAAAAGGCACCTGAAATTTGCCAGAGAATCCTGCAACCCCAGAGCTAGAAAGCACGGCTTCTCTCTTAATACCTCCGAGATTGAAGCTCAGGTCGCCATCCCCTAGAGTGATTAGTTTTCCGTCTTTGCGTAGATAGACGATGCCGCCAATGCGTCCCATATCAGATCCTAAAAGCTATTTGTGTTTGCGTAATGACCCACTGTCCCATGACGTGCACGGGCAAGTAGAAATTGAGCTTGTCGCCTTGCTTTTCGTCCACTTCAACTCTTACTTTTTTGGCAAAAGAGCCGTCCGGATCTTGAACCAAATTATTTGCTTGCCACTTCCGATAGCGAGAGATAGCAAAGGCTTTTGCTACTGTCGGCGTAATAACTGGCCCTTGGTAGGCATAGTTGTCTTTGGCTAACATGTGCCGCGGGAACATCGCTGCAATAGAGCGGTTAAAGTCGTAGCGGATGTAGCTTAGAGTCTGCTTGGTGTTTAAGTCTCGGTAGCTTGCGTCTTTGCTATAGGTAGTAACAAGGCGGTCGATATGGATCGAATCGCCACTGACTTTCCAGGTACTTACACCTGATTTTAGAAGATCATTGCGTTGCTCTAAGTTGGGTCCTTGGCCAACGTATGAGATGCCTTTAACCTTTAACGTTTGATAGGGCCGTGACGGGGTAACGGCATAAACGGTATTCGTTGCAGCAAAAGTAGCAGCCCAAATGTGACTTTTGTCTGCTACTGGACAAGGGATTAATGAAACATTTAAATCCAACATCTTGGTAGACTGCTTCTTTAATGCGCTATGATCAGCAGATGAAGCTAGGAATAGATGCCCATCTAGTTGGACCTCTTGGCCCCATCTCTTCTCTAAGATGGTTCGTAGATCTTTGATTAAATCCTCATCGTCGACCAACAAAGCAATTTGGGTGTATTGGGTTTCAGGGAGAAAATCAGCTATTTTCTCTTTGCCATCCATCAGCAAGAGATAGATCTCTATGCCTTGGCTCACTTCCTTTACTGCTGCCAAGGCCTCCTCTAGGCGCTTGGTTAGCTCGTATTTGGCCGCCTCCATACCTGCTATAACTTTGTTTTTCTCTAAAGGTATTAGAGGCTTTTTTTTCGGCTGCTCATCTTCGGTCGGTTGGCTTACTAAGTCGCCTGCTGTTGCTATCTCTACTTGCTTCGCTTTCTTTTTTACAGTCTCAGACTGTGCCATTGTGCTGGTTTGATTTGCTGCCTCGCTAATTTGTGCAATAGGCTGCGACGGCTCAGCAAGATCAATTAAAAGCAGCCTTTGCGGCTGCGTCGAAAGTCCTTCAAATGCCTCTGCATTCGAGAATTCAATATAGTTAAATGGTGACAAAGCATTTTCTATTTTTTGATTAAAGCTTACCAATGCTGAGCCCTCCCATTTGGTAGTAATTTGGCAGCTCTTCGGCAATCTCCATATGGCTTTTGACTTCAAACATTAAGAGTAGCGAACCGAAATTGTTTTCATCTGTTGCATTCGCTTCGCTATAGGTAGAAATCAAATTAACGTCGCAAGAAATACCAGAAAAAAAGCGATCTTTTAATATGACACCTTCCACTAGGTCACCTAAAGCATCTAGCTCGTCTAGGATATTCTCTTTCTCCCAGGCCAAAATCTCGCAGCTAAGCGTGGTCTCAACCTCATAAATCTTGGGACTTTGACCCTTCAAAATACGTGTTTCTTTTGGCGTTGAGATGATCAGGCATGGTGCAGAGACGTTGCTTTTGCCCCTTGCTCCAAAACGAATATCACTGAAAATCCATGCGCAAGCTTGCTGCGCATATTGTCTAATCTTTCGTCTTTGCGAGGTCACAGACCACCACCCTTCTACTTTCGTCCAAAAACACGCTCTTAATCGAATAGCTCTTCTTCTTGATAGTAACCTTCGTACCTACACAAATTGCTTTGGTGTCCTTACAGGCCTTTGTAGTCAAACGACACTGGTTTGAAATTACCTGCAGGCCACTTTGAGCATCCACCGTCGTCGGATTAGTCTCAAAGAGGACACGGGTTTTAAGCTGCTTGTCGACAAGGTAGAAGGTGGCAACCACACCTAGCAACATCTTGATAGAAGCAAAAGCAGCACTGATGGCTAATATGGGAATCATCGTAGTAGTACCTCCCAGCCTTCGCTTTTTTGGCTACAGGCTTTTAAAGCGAATCCCAGATCAACAGCATCCTTTGGCTCGCCAGTTACTAGACCATCTTTGGTATAGACCCTTTGCCCAGGCGTGAAGACTTCTTTTTTGACCTTGGGCAGGCTAAAAACACCGGTTGTCGATAGGGTGACGCTTTGATCTTGGGCATCAGTAACCGCCACACAGGCCATTTGTCCAATCACTACAATATCGCCTGATTTCACGTCACTGGGTGCATCGCACGTGATGAGATCGCCATTTTGCAAAAAGTTTTTCAAGTTAAGCTCCTTTGTAAAATCCACGGTAATCAATGGCTTTAGCTGCGATATCCATGCGCGCTTTAACCACCAGCGAGTCAGTTTTAAAGTCGGTTTCCCACTCTATAAACGGCGCACGTTGTCCATCCAAATAAGCCATTTCGATAAGGTCGACTCCTTGCTCATTAGAAGTTGAGAGGAACCAAGCCTTAGGATCTTTGATCCTGCTCGTTACAATTGGCGTAAAAGCGTCTTTGAAGGGGTTTACCTTGCTCGGATCAAGTGGCAGCACCTCTCGACTCAAAAGTTGCTCAGCTTTCATCTGAAGCTCTAAAGGAACGATCAAAAATTCTGGCTTTAGATCGAGAAAATCGCCTTCTCCCTTATCTATCCCTTGCTGACGGCCCATGGCGATTCTAGCGGCAGCTAGTGCCTCAACGCTGAGTTCAACTGGATTCTCTGCTTTATTACCGTGTTTTTTGTCGAATAGAGGAATGCCATCGGCCATTTTTGGGTTATCGTTAAAGATGGACCAAAAAAGGAAGCTCTCAAGCCGCGAAATAGCGCCACCCCAATTGCTCAAGGTATCAAGTGCTCCTAGATCGTCATTAATAACCATTTGGCGGGTAATACCGATGGATCTACCCCAAGTAGAAATCCGGTATTCCTCAGCGCTTTCACCTAGAGTGCCATGGGAGTATTCTGCTCCTTCAGGGAGTTCAGCTAATGAAGGCATCTCACCGATGCGCACACGTCGCATCGGCCTAAAGTCTGGAGCACTTTTAATTCTAGCTAGTGGCCAAAAGTTTTGCTTTTGCATCAGGCGCTCATAAGAAGCCATAAGGCTTTGCTGAGCAGCGTTACCAAGAATCTCGGGAAAGTCGGAGGTGCTATGAAAGGCGCGACTAACTAGTCTATCTTTTGTGAGAGTGTTAGAACTTGCACCCACACATTCCTTTGCTACATCCAGCAAGGAATAGGATCGGTATCGGCGACCATTATCATCGAGTTTGTTTACCGGATTAGCTCGATTTAACAGGGCATTGGCAATGCCAGAGCGTTTGAAGTCTCTCTCATCTTGTCCCAGTTCGATTGAAGTAGTACGAATCTCTTGGGCAATGCTACGATTCGATAGCGCTTCGAGAATTATTTCCCTAGCTTCATCGAGACTTTTATCCTTGTCAATGAGGGTATCAGCGAAGGATTGCTCCATGGAAAATTTGCGCGTCAAATCAATGATGCTTCGACATCTGAGCTTTTCCTTCTCCTTCACATCTTGGTTGTTTTCTGGGATTCCAATGCTGGTGTTTTCTTCTAATTCTGGTTCCACTTTGTTACTCCTTACTTGAGCTTTGGCGTCGGCATTAATGAGAACAAGAGAAAGCTCATATGGCTCCCACTTGGTGGCTGTAATGGTCTTGATCTTGTCCCCTTGGCGAGTGCTTTCATCAGCCTTGAGGACACGATAGCCAATTGAAATGTTGCGAAAGACACCATCAGCAATATCATCAAAGATAGGTTGGACATCGGCTCTCTTGGAGAAGCGAATCAAAGCTTTCGCCTCTTTCCCATCAATCCAGGCCCTTTCTACGACACCAATCTGGTCTTTCAGGCTCCAGGTTTTATGATTGTCAACCACCGGCGCCCCTGAGTTAAAGCGCCTTAGATCAACATGCTTAGGGTCAAGCGACAGCTCCTCATAATGGGGACCTGACATGAAATCAGACCGCAAGACCCTTGCCCCAGTCGACCAAACCACTTCCACTGTGCGGCGCTCGCGGTCAATGCTTTGTGGCAAAAAACTAGCTTCGCGACTGAGTGATCTTATTTTCACCTTGGAATTCCTTCTTGTTGCGATAATCTGTTGAGAACGAAAATCCTTTTTGATCGATCAATTTGTTAGACGTATCGATGCGCTGATAGACGTCTTCTGGGTCTTCACCCAATTCTCGGATCACGTCTTGATGAGCGCAAAAGCCAGCCTCGACGGTGCGTCGCATCGCTTCGATTTCTTTAATCGGGTCTGTGAGGTCCTTCTTGGGCGGCGTCCAAGCCATTTTTAGAGGTGGTGCCTGCATTTTTAAAGAGCAGGCCTCTTCAAACCAGCGCGCCACCGGGTTACAAAATGTAGGGATCAACACTAATGACTGGATCTGATCTATGTATTTATAGAAGTTAAGCATCGATAGGCGCGAAGAAGAGAAATTGGAATTGCTATAGTCGCCAGCCAGCAGCATATAAGGGATGCCAAGGCCAATCGCCAACGTCATTTTGATGTGAGTAATATAGGCACTGCTTCCCGCTGGTGCAGGTGGGGCAAAAAATTCGATAGTTTGGCCAGCAGGAGCCTCGAAAATCGAACCAGGCTTAATTTCTTTAGGTATTGAGGACTTCTCACCAAAATCATCGCCTTGCGCTTCGAGGTCGCGGAAAACCCCGACAATCGAAGCCGATAGTTTTTGCCGTAACAGCTCTGCATCTTCGAAATCGTCGAAGTCTTTGAGGCGGGTAAGAATCGGAGCAAACCAGCTCACACCACGGCTCTGGCCAGCGCGATCCTTGCGAAAGACATGAGCTATATCATCGGCATCGACTCTTTTACTTTCTTGCGCTTCGTCGCTGGCAAACCAGTAGGCTGCTATCTGGCCATTGCCAGCGTATTCAATACCGTGCTGGATTTTCCCATCATTGGTGCTTTTAGTCTCGTCAAGCTTGCTGGCCTCAATAAGACGCAGCTTAATAGGAATGATTGCCGATTTGTCGAACACCCGCTGGACGAAAACCTCGCCGTCGACAATGAGATTTTTCACAATGAGTGCTTGAAGGCCATAGAGATTAGTGTAGCCTTCGACGTCGCAAGCTTCGCTATCAGCCCAATGCTTTAGGCTACGCTCAAATATTGATATAGCTTTTGCGCTATCATCAATATGCGGGATAATTCCCTTGCCGATCGTATAAGAGGACAAAGTTGCTAAGGCTCTTGCGGCATAAGGGTTGTTATCAACGAGATATCTAGCCCGCTGCCTAAGATATTTGCGGTCTTTATAGGTATCCTTATAGGAGGCAAGACCCCATCTATCCATCCTTGGCGAAAGAGATGCCCCCTCGAAAGCTCTTACAGCAAATAGCTTGCGTCTAGCTATCTCGCGCCGTAAAGCGAAAGCAGGTGAAATCCTTTCAATGGCAGAGTCAATGAAGCTCAATCTAAACCTTTTGAAAATCGTGGCGTAACAAACTTGATCTTATGCGCGCCATTTAGCTGTCTTTCCAGCCTTTCTATGATGCGTCGCATTTCTTCTTCTGTCTTATAGGTGATCTCTTGGTCACCAAAACGAACGCGATTTACCCCGGAGGCATATGCTGCTTTTAGCGTCTTTAATTGTTTTTCGATCGAAGGCATTTCCAGCAAGCTCCGGGTGAAAATCACTTTCTAATTCGTTTCTATATAGTGTGAGTGTGAAAGTATAATTCTAAATAATTGAGCAACGATTCGACGGATATCTCTTGACTATCCTAAATTTTAGGACTACTATTATTTAGGACTTTAGGAGATCGTCTATGATACGAGAGTTCATCGAAACCAGTATTTTCAGGCAGTTATGGACTGAAGCCAAGCTAAGCGAAGAAGACCTAAGAACTTTACAGAGAACTCTTCTAGCATCCCCCGATGCTGGCGTTGTAATTAAAGGGACCCACGGGCTAAGAAAAATCAGAGTTCCTGCTTCAGGCCGAGGTAAACGAGGCGGAGCCAGAGTCTTTTATAAGGATTTCGCAAAAGCGGACAAAATTTTCTTCATTTTTCTCATAGTGAAGAATGAATCTGAAGATTTGTTACCAGAACAAAAGAGTAGAGTAGCAAAAATGCTCAAAAGCATTGAGGAGGATTTAAATGGATAAGAAAAATTTCGATTTGCTTATGCAGAGTTTGGAAGAAGTCAAAGATTTTTCCAAAGGAAAAAAAACAAATGTAAAAATTACAAAATGGGAAATAAAACCAACAATAGATTATTCACCAGAGGATGTAGCGCGGATACGGAAAGCAATCGGGCTAAGTCAACCTTTGTTTGCTGAATTACTTGGCGTAAGTTCAAAAACAATCCAGTCTTGGGAGCAGGGTTTGTCACAGCCATCGGGAGCTGCCTCAAGGCTATTAGAAGCCATGGACAAATCAAAAGAACAATGCTTGACTCTCTATCGTGATATCAAAGTTATTCGAGCCAGCTAACCCGTTTCGCTGCTCCAGTGCTCAAAGGTAGAGAAATGAAATTAGAAGAAAAAAAAGAACCAGATTTTCCTGATGAAAAAACGCTGAAAAAGTTTCGAGATAAGCTTTCAAATCCTGAATATGAAGGCGTAAACATAGCTCCCCCAGAAGATTCAAATGAAATAGATTGGGTAAAATCCCAATTGTCGCCGCCTAGGCAGCCCAGCGCTCTTCGCTCCACAGATGAAGGCCACAGATCTTGACTAGCGCCAAACAGTAGACAAAGCAGTCTAGAGCTTCAACAGCTTCATGCTGCTTTTCCCAGACCATTTTAGGCTTGCCACGCATATCTTGCTCTAGCTTACAAACCTCACCGGTGAGCTGCTTGTAGTACTCTTCACCCAGACCTTCGGGGAAATGGATATATTCCGCCGGAAAAGTGCCGTCCTGGTTTGGCTCTAGCTTCAAACGGTTATAGAGATCGAGCTTAAATAGCGACACACCAATGGGCCAGCGGCGCTTGCCGGAGGTCTGAGACTTGCCATTTAGCTTCAAATTCATTGGCCGAGATGGCAAAAGCTCCGTTTTCCAGTTGTCTATACCAGTAACTGGGACAATCTTTTTGCGAGCCCGAGCATATTGAGCAACTGTGCTGGTTTGGTAATGGGCGTCAATAGCAGCACGGTGAATTTCCATTTTCATACCATCTTCACGTTCCCAATCACGGCCCAAAAGCGCGTCCAGCTCTCCCCAACACTCTGAATCAGTAGTTGAGGTGTTGCCTAGAATCACCTCGTGAGTGATGACAAAGCTTTGGGCCTTGTAGAAGCCAATAACAGAGACCTCTAGGCGGTCAAACTGAACATCAACAGCAGCAAGGAGGATACGCACTTTGGCAGGTATCGTATAGCGTTGGTAGCTATGCTTGCGGTCATAGAGCTTCTGCCAGTCTGGCGTTTTGATAGAATTCATGGCAAATGGTTTGCCTAGGGTCGTGTTCCAAAAGACCATTTGCTTGACATGGTTAGACCCTGCGTCGAGATGTTTTTGGAACAGCTCGATCCACGAGGACCAGGGCGAATAGAAAGCGTTGATGTGAAATCCCGCGATGTCTTGAACCTCAGGCCTTTGCTTCTCCCATCGCAGCAGCGGCAACCATTTGTTACGGCTCTTGTCGTCAAAGGTTTCGTGACAACTTTTGCATTCAAAGCAAAATGATTCCCGGTCTGGCGTGGTGTTAGGGTCACCTTTCCCCTTCCAGGTGAACTGCTCCCACTCTAGAAATTGGTAAAATCCGCAATGGATACAAGGCACCAAAGGGAGGCGCTGATCCGATTTTAGCCACCAATTTTCTATGGGTGATACGCCTTCCACGGTTGGCGTCGAGGTGAAAAGAGCAAAACGATTAGACCAGTTTTTAGAACGCTCTAAAAAGAGATCGATAGGAGATCCTTCAACAATACCAGCGGAATTACGCACTAATCGGGTGCATCGGTCTAACTCATCGATGAAAATTCTTGGCGACGGGAACGAGGAAAGCTTATCCGCGGTTTGCGATCCGACCAGCCTTAAGTATCCACCAACCCAGGACTTGTTTAGAATATTATTGCCATCCTTGCGGGACGACGGGATTTTGTCCCTCAGGATTTTAGTGTCGCGGATAAGAGGACCAAGTTGGGCTTTCGAGTAATCCTTAGCGACTGCCTCAGATGGCAACATAAAAGTCGTGCTGCCTGTATCATAGACCATGGAATAGGCTATTATGTTCTTTATGATCTCGGTTTTACCAATTTGCGTCGCTGTCATGAAAACAGCCGTTTTAATCTTCGGCTCTTTGTAGCTATCCTGCATGGCTATCTGATATGGCATGTTCTTCCATCGCCCAGATGAGGCCGATGTTTCAACAGAGGCGTAACGTTCCTTTTCTGCAAAAGAACTGACCGATAGCCTTGGTGGCGGAGCTAAGAACATAGCAAAAAGCTCGTCTACCGTTTGCTTAGCGGTTATCTTTTTGTGCCTCATAATTACCCTTTTGAGCAAAAGCTAGATCGTTTAGTGCCTCATAGACAGCGGAGGTAAGGCGCATCCTGTTTTCTTCGACATCGGAACAGATGCTAACCTCACCGGCAAGTTTCAGCGGCAGAGCAAGCATTTTATCCTTGAAACCAGTTATTTTTTGCGAATAGTCTGCGAGCCATTTTTCTGAATCGATGAGCATCCCTTTCATCTCTTGCACTTCGAGCTTAACCTTGTCGCCTTGGTACTTGGCGAGACGGGCGCGTTCTTTGTTGAGATCCAAAAGCGAAGGTTTGTAGACGACACGAAGAGCTTCACCGAGTGGATAATATTTTTCACGAGCAGTAACTTCAATTGGCTCGACATCTGCTAATCTTTTCACTAGAGTCTTGAATGATATTTGAGTCAGTTTTTCCAGTTGTGCTAGAGAGGCCTTTTGTGTTTCACTCAATGTTTGCAACATATTCACACCCTTTCTTTTTTATAGACTACTGGTGGAGCTAAGAGCCCCACAAATATTCGCAGAGTCGGCGCGCCGAGCACCCGATATTCTACCGTGGCAGGAAGGACCCGCAGAGTTTTATGCGTAAATTTCAAGTAAAAACAATGGTTTTATGAGATCATCGCTGTATTTCCCTTGATTTCATTGAGTTTTAATGATTTCAATTTCAAAAATTCCATAATTATTTTATCTTGCTTTCATTGAGTTTCCTCAACTAAATCCAATTTATATAGTGTAGAAATAAAAGTATAATTCTAAATAAATCCCAGTAATGACGCCTATTTCATTTTTCCGTAAACTTCATCCACAACCTTATTAAAGACCGCTTCAATTCTTTTTTCATTCTCTGGAAAGGAAAGTACATCATAGAGCGAGCTGTAGGTTTCTTTCTTCTGCCCTTCCTCAGTTCTTGCAAGCAACAGAGTCACGTCTTTGCTAGCGGTAGCTTTCGGCTTACCGATAAACTGTGCTTTCCCAACTTTCGTCTTCTCTCCTGCTATCCTCACATAGATTGGTGCTCTTCGCTTAACCGGAATGCCTTTCTGATCTCTTGGATAACGTGAGCCAACAACCGAATGGATCGCGTTGTAAGGCTCCTTAGTTGCTTTTAACTTCGTCTTGTAGCTCGTTGGGTCAGATCTATCAACGCTCTTGGTCACACGGCTGTTAAACGCCTCGTTCTTATCTCGATCTTCGGTCTTTGGCAGCTTGCTGTAGCGCTCCTTCGCAATCTTCCACGCTTCTTTGTGCATAGCGTTAATGCTGCGATTAGCAGCAGATCGCATAGCCTTTTGGTTTTCTTTGTCGATGGACTCAATGAACTTTTGCACGTCACGTAGGTCGAATTCGATTCCCATAGCTGACTTTCTCCTATGAACAGGCTAAAACCGTTTCTAATTCGTCAAGAATGTTAATCTCTTTTGAGACCTCAAGCCCTAGACGTTCCATTCTCCCAATAATTCGAAAACAAACATCAGGACAAAGCTCTATACCTAGGCCGACTCTCTGCAATGCCTCGCAGGCCTCAAATAAGACGCCAGAACCAGCAAAGAGGTCGACAACGATATCGCCTTCTCTTGTGTGGTTAATGATCGGGATGGTATAGACCCCTGTTGGCTTCTCTGCCGGGTGGATACGCTGACCTGGGCGCACTCCATTAACAAACCACACAGATCTTTGCTTGCGGTCTCCGGTCCAGGTAGTGGCCTGTTTGACGTCGTGCCTGACTGCCAAAAGGCATTGTTCGTGCTGAAGATGGTAGAAGAAGCGCTGTAGAGAAAAGTGATTTTTGACCCAAATGAGCATTTGCCTGACGTCATAGCCCGCATCATTGATAGCACGGCTAACGATATCGAAGCCCTTAAAGCCAAACCAAGCATAGAGCACAGGAGCTTTAGACAGCCTAAACGCATCGCCCCAGCTCACCACATGGTCATTTTTGACTTTCAGGTCATACAGTGCCGGTTTGCTTACTCTGGCTTTGTAGTTAACTCCATAAGGCGGATCAGTCACGCATAGGGCGGGATTCTGACCGATCAGGAAGCGTTCCATCATTGCTGGTTCGGTGCTATCACCACATAGCAGTCGATGATTTCCCAGCTTCCAGATATCGCCAAATTTAACTTTGTAGTTCATAGCTTCCCTCCCAACTCTCTGATCTATATAGTGTGGGGTCAGAAAGCTAATTCTAAATCGGAAGGGTTTTTAGGCTACCTTTATCCCCTTCGCGCAAAACCTCGCCATTTATGGCGGGGATGTAAGCGAAGTAGGGATAAAATCAAAAAATATATTAGATAACAATAGATTATACATTTCCACTCAACTTTCTTTTGCAATTAACCGAAGCAAAAAGGTATAATGGTTATACCGCTATATAGAGGGAATAACCGTGCGCTTTACCTGGGACCCAAAGAAGAGCAAAGAACTAAAAGCGAACAAGCATAGAAAGTGCTCTTTTGAAGAAGCTCAGGTTATCTTTTCACATTATTATGTGGAGTTTCAGAAGAATGATGATCCGGATCAGTTTTTGGTAATTGGTTACGTTGGTAACAAACTCATTTCTTTGGTGTATGAACCAAGAGAAGATGACACCGGGGAATATTATCATTTTGTGACATTATGGAGATCAACACCTGGAGAAAGGAAACAATATGAAGACAACATCTAAAAAAAGCATCGACGCCGAAACAATAGCTAACATGGCAGACCGTGGCGAGGAAGTATCTCAATACTTTAGCAAGCCGGTCCGAAAAGCCCCGCTTATTGAATCTCAAAGGGTCAACGTTGACTTCCCCATTCCTATGCTTAATCGGCTCGACGAATTTGTTGCTGAGCTAGGAACAGGCAGACAAGCGGTAATCAAGATGGCTGTAATGACTCTGATTGATCAACACAACCTTTCAAAGAAGCAGGTGGCAAAGTAAGCTCCTCGCCCCTGCCTCTATTGAAACTAAGTTGCACCACGCCCTATCTGCCTCTAGGATCGCCTTGACCGAACTATGAAAAATCACCGTCATGAAACCGGCAACCATTCTGCACCTCTTCTCCTAGTTCATGATGCCCGTTCTTATTGACCTCTATTCCTTTCAAGAAGTCATCTACATTTATCTTCTCACCGTACTCGTTAGTAAAATATTTTTCATGTTCGCGGAGGAACTTCACCCAGTCTTCGTAAGACTTAATCTCCGTGGAGTTAAAATTAAATTTCCAGCCAGCAGACTGCTTTCCAACATGGCGCTCCTTGGTCACCCATGTCTCCCCGCAGTGCTGACAATATTGCCTTATATAATAATTAGTTCCCATATTTTCCTCTTTTAAATTGAGTAATGATCTGTCCCCAGACCAATTAGGATTAGATAAAGATCTTTATCTTAGCTTCCTCATCCAATCCAAAACGCTATCGACATAATCCTGATTGCTGTATTGGTTATCCTTCATCCTTACAGAACCAGCATTATAAGCAGAAATAATATCCTCTAGTTTTGAATAGCGCTTTTGCAGCCTTCTTATATGCTGACACGAAATAGTAAGATTTGCCTTTGGCTCGAATAACCGAACTAGGTGGCCTTTATGACCTGCGTCGCGGGCAGTGCCGCCCATGATTTGGCATAGGCCTAAGGAAGTCTTTTGCAGTTCTGTTTCGAATTCGACTGATGTTTTATTGGCGGCTGCGAACTTACTCGGGGTTGATAGCCAGATGAAATCAGGCTCATATTGCATTGCATAAGGGTCATAGGTCGACTCCTTGGTTACAATGGCATCTAACATTTCCGGTTCAATTTCAAACTTTTTTGCGGTATCTCTCACCAGGGTTAGGAGCTTATCTCTTTGTCCAACTTGCATAATTCCACCTCCTTTTCTTAGATGGCTTCCTGAAAACTGGACATCCTCAAAGCTCATAGGGTCTCCCTGGTTTTTTCTTTTTGATTGCATCTCGGTCAGACTGTCTAAGGCGTCCTAAAACCCTTAGATACTCTTGGTCAACAGTGACTATAGGTCTTGTAAATTTGATTGTTCTAGGAGGCTTTGCCACTGGCGGAGGCTTTTGGATTTGGCTGCGAGCACTGCGTAGCCTCTCCACAATCCTTTGGTGCTCTTGCTCTGGGTTACGCCATAAGCCACCCCTAATCCTTGTCGTTTGCAAGCGCATGGGCAGGCTCCTCCGCGAGAAAGGCTAGGCAAGCGTTAAGCCTGACGATGTTAATTTCGTTGGGTGCACCGTACCCTCGCACCCAATCATAGAACAGCGTTTGCTGGATGCTAGCCGCTATCAAGAGCTTGTTTACAACAATGCTTCGCTTTCTCGCCTCATCAAGGACTTTGTTGGCAAGTGCTTGGCCTGGCAATAATTCCTGAGCTAATTGTATGATGCTCTCCTTAGGGTGGGGTTATCGTGACAGAGCAAGTGCACATTTCTCTGACCTTTTGCGACAACAGTAGAAAACCAGCTTTTGAGGCGATTTTTGATTATGGTAAGACGCATAGCAAGAGCAACAGTTGCGGCAAAGACAACAGCAGCCCACAAAGTTTTTGAGGCGGTCTTCTCTTTTCGGTGAACAATGGTATTAAAACGCCTATAATCGTCTGTGATCGATTTTGATCCAAAACGACACCAAAGTGTTAACAAACCGCTTCTGAGAGCCTGAAAGGCGTTTGAAAACTTCTGAGAGGCCGCGTTGTTTGCGGAGCTACCTCGGAGCCTTAACGAGGCTGCAATCATCACATACAAAATACAAACCACCATGACCGAAAACCTCTTAAAATATTTTCTCTTCTTCTTTTCTTTCTTCTTTTCCCAGGGGAGGAATGTATTTGTATATTTGTATTTTCACCTTTAACTAGCTAATTTAGCTAATTAAAGTGACATACAAACGTGTTTGGCTGTTTGTATGTCATTCGTATTCTGTATTATATTTCCTGCGGGGACCTTCTTTCTAACCCGTACCAAACCCTACATAGCTTTCCTGTTGAGCCTAGGACGTCGACGATTTCTCAAGCTAGAAAACATCTCAACTCCCGCTAGTAAGATCCGCATAAGCCGTCATAGCATCTTGGTAGTTTTTAATTCCAGGCTCGATTTCATTCTTGTAACGGCTGATCCAACCATCATCCTTGCTCTCAATGCTGCGTTTGACGCAGATTAGCTGTATTTTCATTAGGATGGCCCTAATGCTTTTATCGTTGTGAATCTCTGCTCGCAGCTCTTCTTTCGTTTTTAGTTCATCACATCTTGGCAAGGATGGCGCTAAACGGATTGCGCCTAATTGCAATGGGTCTTCCTGATCCTCTTCAATGCTTTCATATGCGCTTTCTTCCTCAATGCTTTCCTGATCTTTTTGTCCGCTACCTGCAATTTTCTGCTCTGGTATTGGAATTACTTGGGATTGCTCGTTGCGCAGGTAAGCTTCCCAAGAATTGTCATTGGCTGAATCTTGCTTGCAAGCTCTCTCATCAAGAAATTTCTGGATATCTTCACGCTGTGGTGCTTTTTCCTGCCACAGCCAGCTAGAAAATTCAAAAACATCAAAACATCGCACTTCGCAAAACTCATGAATTGCCGCAATTTTGTTAGGATTTTTATCCAGATTTTTCAAAATAATTCGTTTCTTTGCAGCTACAATACCCGCCAAATCGACGAACAATCGGCCCAAAGAATGCGCTTGGCCATCGCTTGTTTGCTGGCTGTAATAATCATTTTCCCAGAACGCAAGCGTGGTTAAAAGCAGCTCTAAGCTGGTTTTCCCTTGGTTTTGCCTACGATAAAATTCACGCAAGAAGTTTGATTTTGAGCAATCGTTCACCTTGCAGGTATGCGGCAGCGCCGCGAATCTGGAAAATATTCCCTCAAAAACCAATCTGTCTAGATCTCTCTCACTCTCAAACTCTTGATTGATCTTGAGGGAAGTGTTTGTTGGTAGAGAGAGAGGGTTAGATTCAGGTTTAGCTTCAGGATTAAGAATCAGGAATTGGGAGGGCTTTTGCGCACCCCCTAGGTACCCAATACTTTGCCCTGGGGTATCTGAAAAAGTCTCGCTGTGAGTATGTACTTTAGAACCGCCGTTAGCAACTTTTGCAGCTAGGTGGCTACTATGGCTTGGCAGGGAAGATCTGTAAACGAGACGCTCTTTTCTAGTCTTGTTTAAAAACCTTGTTGGTATTGCTATTGAGGCTAATTTTTCCACAAAAGAAAGGAAATCAAAGTCTAAAATTTTATCATGTCCTTTTGCTGCTGCTTTAATCTTTTCGCTGATGTCGAAAATTTTCCCTTCGAGGTTTCTTTTTTCTCGAACTAGGTTAGCGGCGGTCTTACCCAAGAGATTAGCTTCTTCAAT
>CALBMD010000223.1 GCA_937896265.1 uncultured Pseudomonadota bacterium | reverse complement strand
ACATCTTGGATTAAACCGCTCGATTAATTTTGTCCAGTACTTTTGGGGAAGTCCATATAACTGCTTTGATCGCATCGAAGCGATTAAGCTCGGGCTCTTCTGAATTACAAGCAGCGATAATGATTTCGCGTAGCATTGCAACAAGACTATGGGTTTTGTCGATGTGACGAAGATGAAATTCGTTGAGAGCTTCTTTACCGAGTCGATGGAGCTTTTGCACGCGCTTTACAAACATTTCAGCTACATCATCTAGAGCTCGGGCTGTCTGAAGACGCACAAGAACAGCAGCAAGAGCGTAGCGCTTAATCTCTGTTAGATCGCGCATCGATGCAACATCAAGCGATTTTGCCTCTGCGGCAAACTGCCGTAGTTTGATGTCTGGTATCATTCTGAAAGCCATCTCACCAAGGTCGTATTCTTTCAGCCAATGGATATGAGCTGAAAACTCACGCATGTGCCCTATTGTTGGTCTTTTCGGCTCTTGTTTCACCTTATCCCAAAGACTCTTAGTGCTACGGGAACCTCGAGCAAGAAGCTTGTCTATTCTGGCGCAGCCAGTGCTGCCAAGAGCCTGGTAGATAAGCCGATGATAGCCACCATTGACCGTAACCCGAGCTTTCTTCGCGGCTTTAAGAAGAGTCGTGAAACCTGGTAGCTCATACCGCTGGCGAACTAGCTCTTCAATTGCAACATTAACAATATCTGCAAGATCATCTTTGGTTGCTGCGGCCTCGGTGACAGCAGCAATCATCGCCGCTTCAGCAGCATCACCGTAAGCGGAGACACGGAGAAATGCCAAGATTCGATTACAGTGTCGTAATCGTGCGTTTCCATTATCGTAATCTGCTAAACTGGGCGGCAGCTGGCTAAAGCCAGCGCTCTCTGCGATGTAAGACTTGATAGCCGAGGGGACAGCAGCAAGCTGTGGAAAATAACCCAGTCTTTGGAAAGTTTTGAGTAAGATAAGAAAGCCTATCCTCGGCCCTTGACGTTGTGCTTGAGTACCTGCTAGCGCGATCTCCTCAGGACTTGGCGTATAGATGCTGGAAAGTTCCTTCTTTGTTGGATGAGTCTTCAACCGAGGGTAAGCGGTCTCATTAACGCCAGCCATACTTGTGTTCTCCTCGCTCCAGCTTAGTAAATAAAACGTTCGTTTTTCTTACCGATTGCCAAGATTCTAAAACTTCACGTAAATTCAAGCTTTCATTGGTAAGCAAAGTCGGTAAGAATATCAAGGTTAAAATACCAAGCCTCTAATCGACTTTTTTAACCAAAGTAAGGTTGGCCAATATGTTTGTGGGATATACCCGAGTCTCAACAATTGAACAGCATGTCGCCTTGCAAGAGGACGCCCTGAACAAAGCAGGTTGTGGTAAGATCTTCCACGACTCAGCGAGTGGTACCAAAACTGATCGACCAGGATTAGCAGCTGCTCTCGAGTTTGTTCGCGAAGGGGACGTGCTCGTTGTCTGGCGGCTTGACCGTCTTGGCCGCTCGCTTTTGCACCTACTCGAAACAGTTAATAGTCTTGCCGCAAGAGGAATAGGCTTTAAAAGCCTGTCTGAAGCTATTGATACAACAACCTCCGGAGGACGTCTTGTCTTCCAAATTTTTGGTGCAATGGCGGAATTCGAAAGAAACTTAATCAAGGAAAGAACTCAGGCTGGCCTTAATGCCGCACGATCTCGGGGACGCAAAGGTGGACGTCCTCGACTACTTGACGACCAAAAAGCAGCATTGGCTCGCCGTCTGTATGACGAAAAACATCATACAATCGCTGAAATATGCAGGCTCGTAGGCGTTACTAAACCATGTCTTTATGACTACCTTAATGGCCATCGCATCAAAGGCCTAACATCGAAAGGCTTGACTAAGCCAGCCCAAACCGGCCAAATAAGCTTTGGCGATAAGGGTTTTAGCCAAGATGACGGTTTTTGTACGTAATCCTTACCGCTCCCCGATATGATCCAGCCTCTTTTGCCAATTAGATTGAAGTACTCGTAGATTGAGGTGCTCGATGCTTAGGAATATCGTTTTGGCTTTTTTGACTCTCAACTTTCAAGGCGCTCTTGCTGGCCCTTTCCAGTCAAAACCTTTACCCACTGATCACAAGCCCATGAAAAGGCTACCCCACGAATTGTCAAGACTGCTCTTGGAAGAATTCTTACCGGCCCACCACTACCAAAAGGTGCTAGTGGTAGGTCGGTTTATAAATCCTTTCATTAGTTTGACAGCTAACCCTGATTTTCGCGGTAGATTTACTTTGAAGAGCGGAGTTTGGGTTAACAGACCTCAGGTTTTTAGAGGTCAAGTGATTCATGGCAGCTGGTCTTATGACAGCTACCCCATGATTGCTATGGTGTTTGGCGAAATCCTTGCTAACGGCCAGAGCCCTGAGCAGCAAATTACCGAGATGAATAATTTGTATCGGAATTTTATGGTGCAGAGTGGCTACTTAGATCGTAGAACCAATAACCAGGTTAATCCAGTCCTCATGACCATAGCTGATCTGATTGTCTGGAATCAAGTCAAAGCTCAAGTCTGGGCTCAGGTCTGGGCTCAAGTTGGGGATCGAATTAGGGCTCAAGCTGGGAATCAAGTCAGGGATCAAGTCTGGCATCAATTCTGGGATCAAGTCTGGCATCAATTCTGGGATCAAGTCTGGCATCAATTCTGGCATCAAGTTACAGCTCGAGTCAGAGATCAAGTCTGGGATCAAGTCTGGGATCAAGTCAGAACTCAAATCGGGGATCAAGTCAATGCCACTTTCCCAAGAACCAACCTGCTTTCAGCTTTGCGCCCCATCATCCACTATGTCTTTTTGGTTTATCAGCTAACGGCTCATTTCAGGATGGATCACTCTTTTTTGAACGAAGTTGCTAAAGACAACAATATTACAAATCAGACCTTTATCAACACTATCCCAGCGCTAACGAGATTCATCCAAGGTCAGCTGGGCCAATTGCCTGATGACGATGCGCACTTTCTCATTCGGCTAGAGCTTGAGCGAATGCTGTCTCATTTTCCCATCCGTTAGCCATTGAGGAATAGAACCATTCTCCCCCTACCTCATATGAAACTCAGCTGTACCACACCTCTATCGGCCTCTAGCCTCATCTGGTCATAGTTCAAGCTGTCCTTGTTCTCCACGATAAAAGCGAATAACTCCTCTGGCTTCCCGCGGGCTCCTCGCGCTTTAGGGTTGGCGCTGCGAGTGGATCTTGCCGCCAGCAATCCTCTTGACTGTGGGAGGGGGAAATTAAAGACCTTTTCATCTCAGAGTGACTAGCCTTACGTCAAAGATTCTTTTGACCTTAGAACTCTGAGTGAGTATGATCCGGCCTCTTTCCCAATTAGATTGAGGTGCTCGATGTTTAGAATTATCGTTTTGGCTTTTTTGACTCTCAACTTTCAAAGCGCTCTTGCTGGCTCTTCCCAGTCAAAACCTTTACCCACTGCTCACAAGCCCATGAAAAGGTTACCTCAAGAATTGTTAGAACTGCTCTTGAAAGAATTCTTACCGATCCATCACTACCAAAAGGTGATAGCGGTAGATCGGTTTATAAATCCTCTCGTTAGTTTTACGGCTAATGCCGATTTCCGCAGTAGATTTACCTTGAAGAATGGAGTTTGGGTTAACAGACCTCAGGTTTTTAGAGACCAAGTGATTCCTGGCAGCTGGTCTTATGACAGCTACCCCAAGATTGCTATAGTGTTTGGCGAAATCCTTGCTAACGGCCAGAGCCCTGAGCAGCAAATTACCGAGATGAATAATTTGTATCGGAATTTTATGGTGCAGAGTGGCTACTTAGATCGTAGAACCAATAACCAGG
>CALBMD010000222.1 GCA_937896265.1 uncultured Pseudomonadota bacterium | reverse complement strand
CCTAAAAAGACAATATGCAAATCCGCCTCGCGCGGACCTTGTTTAAAAAAGACGTCTTCAATCTTCTTTTGAATCTTAACAACAAAACCATTATCTTGATGTACTAGCGCTGCTGCCTTCAAAATATTGCGGTTCGTATCAACCAAATTAATCCGCGTCTTCTTAGGATCTAGATTCAAAGCAGCTATGACTCCGTCAGATACCGCACCAGAACCACAACCAAAATCATAGAGCTCATAACTTGTGCTTTGAGCAACCAGTCCAGCTATATCGTAGCGAGTCTCTAGCCTTCGTGTCATTTCCAGAGCCCGATAAGCATTAGGGAGATGAAACCCCAACAAATAAGCAACAATAGAACCTGCATCACCCAACAAACCTTTTTTCAGATCTTCACGCTGCTTGGTAAAAATATCCCAAAGATCTCGCATCCCACGTTTTTCTGAACGCGCAAGAAATTTAATTAGTCCCTGTGCTTTATTGATGTCCTGAAAGCGCTTTGGGTAACGTCCTAGTTCATGGATAGCACGAAGCCAATGGTCGACAAGGGTCTTTTTCGTGGTAACAAGCATCATATCTCTTTATGTGTGTAGGAATGAGGAGGGGAAATCTACCATGGGAAGAAGTTAAAGGCAAGTTAGCTCATAAACCATCTCTTGCAACCCAGATCTGTTTCTTCTAAATGTAAGTTATAGCGAAGGAGGATTGGGCCGATACGACCCCATTCACTCTATTACTCCAGTATAATCAAGGAGATAGAAGACTTGATGGTAAAACTTCTGTGTTCTCTGATCCTTTTTCTATCCTGTGCGCCTCTTTCTGCAACGATTTCAAGAGCTTTTGACGCTTCAGCGTTTGTTTATCAGGACACTAAGCCAACACCCCCTTGGGGGCAATGCAAGCGGGAAGAAGAAAGCATTGATCCTAATTTGTATCATTCTCAGCCTTGGGACCAGATGGACTCTGGAACATGCTACGCTGCTAGCTCAGCTGCCCTAATTTACTCCTATTGGCGCGAGATCAATCCGAAAGCTAGACCTCCCTCAGCAGCTTACCTAGCTTTCCAAACCCAGTTACAATTTCGAGTGCCTGTTGTCTTAAATCTAACCTGGGGCCACACCAAACCAAATAAAATCGGAGCATGGCTACAACAAGGCTCTTTGGTTGAAACAACCACTTTCTTTAGTCTACGCCGCCCTCTGATACCTTTAGAAGCGCTCATTGGGCCGAAAGAAAGAAATGAAGCGGTAATCATAAACGCTTTGCAGCAGCTTTTACCTATTTTTGAGCGACAAGATCCTTCTACTATCAATATTCCAGAGATTATCCAAAACATGAACCTTCTCCCTAATACATCGCGAGATAAGCTCATAGAACTAGCTAAAGATTTATTAGTATTTTTATCCAAGCCAGATCATTGGATCAAACAACCCCTGACCGAGAAAATATTTTATCAGCGCACATTGCTCACTTTTTTCCGCCATCGTTTTGCATCAGAGACTATATCTCCAAAGGATCTTCCATCTCTGCGCATAAAAATTATGAATACTAAAGCCCAATACACTTCTTTTTTAGCTAATGAACTCTTGCATCATCCACGTCCCTGGATCATCTCAGTACATTCACGCACGCTCAGTCATAGCGCCAAAGTCTCAAAGATTCGGACTTACTTTCCTTCTCTGCATGCTGTCACAGCCTATGGTTATCGCTGCCGCCAAGGCAAGATCGAGTTTTTAATTCGTAATAGCTGGGGTGGGCCAGCTATGCGAGATTTAACGCTCGGCAAAGTGAAACCAACACCTAAAATCTACCGAGGAGACTTCTGGATAGAGGCATCCTTACTAGCTAGCTATACAGCTAAAGGTTTTCTTGGTTCTCTTATTTCTCTTACTAACCCCGCTAGGAAGGAGACTCAGAAGGAAGATTCCCAGATGGTTCTTTCTAATTCCCAAGAAAGGCATGGTGCAAATTTTTACCGGATTGAAGGTCCATAAGAAATTTGATCTAGTGAGTTAACAGATCAAATATTTTAGGAGCTATTATGAGAATGAAACGACTTGCACAAGCATTACTCTGTGTTTCTCTTGCAACTAGCGGAGCAGCGAGTGCCGAAGCCTTTCCGCCTTTGGTACAAGTCTTGGTCTACATCGGCAGTTCAATCACGCTTCCATTCTTTGGCCCAACAACTGCTGCTGTATTTTTTAGCGCAGCTCAAGATAGCGAAGAACTGAACCAAGATAGTATTCACGCCTTCCAAGCCCAAGCTCAGGAATAATTTGATGAAGAAGAAGCTGCTCTTAGCCTGTATCCTTTTTATAGGGACCCTTCCCTCTTCTGCCTCAAGCTATCTAGAGGGAAAGTCCTCCGGTATCATCAAGCAGGCAAAGAGCCTTCTTTATTTTAATAAGAATTCCTATATCTCACACCGACGCCACCAAGCAAATGTTGCATATAAAAACGCTCCAAATGGCAAAAATTTCGGCATGTTTTTCTCTGCCTTTATCGAGCGCTACCGTACACAAGCTGACTTTCATTGCCGCTTCCCGGCTATGGCATATTTCCTTGCAAATACCCTTGGTATCGAAAGCAAGATCACTAATGGTCTTTGCAACCCTCTAGCAACAGTACCTATCTATAGTTCTCCAGATAAAATCACCTTAGGACCATCCTATGCTAAGCTAGATCCTAACCGCATCTATGAAATTCATATATTACAGGCGACTCCTAGTAATGCTAGTGATAATCCAGCTGGCACCTTTGGTCATTTAATGCTGCGCTTAATTGTTTGCTCACCTAAGCGCAAGACCCTATCTCCGGCCTGCCTTCATGACATTGAGCATCATCTAGTTGCAGGCTTTCAAGCTGATACTAACAATAAATCACCTAGTGTCTTGAAAGGACTAAACGGCAGCTACCGATCAAAGCTTTTGATTCAGCGCTTTTTAGAAACAGTCGACCGCTACACTGTTTTTGAAGACCGCGAATTACGGTCTTATCCTATTGATCTCACGCGGATTGATAAAGAGATGCTTATAAAGAGAATGATTGAAATCATCTACTTGTATCAAGCTAATTATTATTATTTCAGACGAAACTGCGTCACTGAGCTCAAAGACTTATTTAAAGCAGTTAGCAATGACCTTGCTATGCATAAAATTCAAAGCATTCGCCCGGATGATCTGTTAAAAGAACTTCTCCGAAATGGCTTCATTTCAAGTATTAGCCAAAAAGAAGATGCCAAGAGGCTTGGTTACCTCTGGCTAAATGCTAGCCAAGATACTATTAGAAGCTGGGCTAAAATCAAAGAACTTATGCCTGAATTAAGCATCAAAAGCTATCGTGAGTATGATCGCCTCGCACTTGGAAAAAGACAGCCGTTGATCGAATCTCAGTTTGCTAAACTCACCTCAGAAAATAAAAAGACAGCCGCTAATCTTTTCTTCCGCATTGAGATACTGCGATCGAAAAGATTTTTCATTAACAAAACAATCTATATTCTTGAAAACTATCAAGATAAATTACATTTTCCCACTCTCTTCCAACAGCAAAGCAGCTTAGATCCTATGCTTGGCCTACCAACACAAGAAGAATTCGATACCTCTTTGAAAAGCGTCACCGCTCCTTGTGATCAAGATCTAGAAGCAAAATCTCAAACAATCCAGCAACTATTAGCTAAAGACAGACCTGATTTAGTACAGGGTTTTCTAGAATCAGCTCAAATACGTCGGCTTTTAAAGAATGAAATGTGACGCTCAGGAGAAAGACTCGGAAAGGATAATGTTTAGGGAGTCATACATCCATTGCAAGGAGGTGGGTTTGGGAGGAAACTTCGCAGAT